>JBKECH010000155.1:0-6895 GCA_047974415.1 Bacteroidales bacterium
ACTAGCATGAAAATTTCCACGCATAGCTTCCCCATCGGGGATTAATCTGTTTAATTGTTGAAGGTTTAGGGTTGAATTGTTGAAGGTTGAATTGTTGGAAGTTTAGGATCTGCGCAGGGCGAACATTGTTAAAATTATTAATATTTTGAGGTCTGTGCAAGGTAAATAGGGTTAAAGTTTTTGATTTGGAATGAAGGAGGAAATTTGGAATTGTTAAAAAAGCATTGGTTCAAAATGTGGGCTCACCCACTCTATTCGACATAGAGCCATAAAACTTTTTAAAGAAACGTTACGCCAAAATGCTCTTTTGTGTTGCAATTCGAATACTTTTTCTATTTTCCATTAAAGTCTACCCACCACATTCGACATAGAGCCAAATTATTCCTATTACTCTCTGTGTTGTTTATCAGTTGTTTATAAATAAACCGTACAAAGAACAACAGGACTGGAGCTTTACCGTATGAGTGCGCTTTGCTTTATGCAGGCGTGCTATGGCGTCTTACAGTACTATGGATACATGCATTTTATACAGTCGGGGTTAATTTTTGCGCCAGAGTATACTACTATCGCCATAGCTCAAAAAACGGTATTCGTTTGTCATGGCATGCTTGTATATTTCTTTCCAATTATTCTTGGTAAATGCCGATACCAATAGAAGAAGGGTGCTTTTTGGCTGATGAAAGTTGGTGATAAGGATGTCGATAACCTTGAACTTATATCCAGGAACAATCATAATTTGAGTAGATGCATTGAGAATAGTTGTCTTATTGGACTTCATCCATAAAATTATTTGTGAAAGCGAATCGTTCAGAGACGTTTTGCATTCCTGCTCATAGGGCTCCCATTGCAAAGTGTATAGTTCGGCTTCGGTGATGTTTGGAGTCTTTGATATTTTTACCCCTAGCCAATACAGACTTTCGAGAGTCCTGACTGTAGTTGTACCGACAGCACACGTTGAAGACGACTTGTTTCTGAGGCGTTCAAGAAAGTCAATGTCCACAGAATAATGCTCCGTGTGCATGTCGTGGCTAGCCACCGAAGCGTCCACTGGCTTGAAAGTTCCTGCCCCCACATGCAGAGTCACACACTCCCTCCCGATGCCTTTCTGGTCAATGTCCCTAAGCACATCCTCCGTAAAGTGTAGTCCTGCCGTAGGCGCAGCCACCGAACCCTTGTGCATCGAATATACTGTCTGATAGCTCTTCAAATCCGACTCCTCACTTTCCCTCGACAAGTAAGGTGGGATAGGAATCACCCCAAAAGTCTCAAGAATATCACTAAAGTAAACACCTTCATCCTCCCAACTAAAATCTATGATAGAATATCCTCCATTGTCGTTCTGCCTATTCGCATAAACAGCAATTTTTTTATTGTTGATTTCCAAGTCAGCTCTCAATTTGCCGTGTTTCCATTTCTTCTTGTTCCCAATCATGCAAGCCCACCGGCAACTTTTGTTGGATGAGAATATCGATTCGTAGTCGGCAGGGTGGTGCGGTTCAAGACAGAATATCTCAATCGTAGCACCGGTCTCCTTTCTGAAAAACAAACGAGCTTTAAACACTTTTGTATTATTATATATAAGTGTCGAATTCTGAGGAAGCAGCGAACTGACATCCCTAAACCTCAAATCGGATATCACGCCGTCTTTCCAACACAGAAGTTTCGATTCATCCCTTTTCTCCAAAGGATATTTAGCAATCTGCTTGTCCTCCAAGCCATAATCAAAGTCATTAATATCTATATTTCTGAAAGAAGTATCCATCTTTTTGTATTATGATTCGCTACAAAGATAGCAAAAACGGCATTTTGCAGATTCTAGAATATCTAAATTTAAAAGAAAAAGGAGTCGACTAAATAGTTTGCCGATGAAAATGCCAAGAGAATTTAATTGTTGTATAGTTCGATGCTATATAAGTAGTTCTCAAATTTATTTATGTATCTTTGCTCTATAAATGTTCTGAGAGGCGATTCTGAGATAAAATACTCTTTTTGATAGAAAGGAAGTCGCGGTGTAATTTTGCAAATGAATTTCTTCCTGCATATATTTTGAGGTTGCATGCAGTTTGGCAATTTTGTGGTTAGCTTTGTATAGATACTTGCCCTTTGGTAGCTATGTTTAGTAGACTTGAGGTGAAAAATTATTAAGGCATTATTTCAGGGAGTGGCTTAAATGTGGGTGAGTGCTATTTGAACAATCTGGAATTATTTACCAATACCTTGTTAAAGGTGTTGGTGTTAAAATTATAGGTAATGGATAGACGTTTTTTTTTAACTTTGGGGCTCGGCTCTATTGGGGTAGTTAGTATGGGAAGTTTAGTGGCTAATAACACTCGTTTTGCTCAAAACAAAGTTGTTTTATTTCCCTCGGAAGAGTTGAAAAGTGCTCTAACACAATATATCAATCGCTATTTTAATGGTGAACTGTTTAATCCTTATGAAACCTTGCCAAATGGGGGGGTGAAGGTTGCTGAGAGGTTTGAAATAGAGCCTGTAATTGAGAAGAATACCATATTTGATTTTGCAGATTTGGTAATTGAGGAATGTGAAAAGGTGGGCTTTGATGCAGGTAGTCTTAAAGACGGGATAATACCTCAAGGAATGGAGGTAGGTCTGAATAGTTACCGAATAAAAACATCGGAGGCTGTATATGGCAATAAAATAGAGGGGTTGAAAGATTATGACGCCTTGATTAAATATTTTAATCCCATTTTTATTAAAACGGTACTGCCACCAAATAAATGGGGGGCACTTAGTGGGTTTGAAAAGAAATTTGAAAATGATAAAGTTGTTACTTTTTGCGATAAGAAAGGAAAAGTTGTGATATCGAAGTTGTTAAGAGAGAATCAATCCCCAATAAAAGTATTAAGTATTAAACCTAAAGTCACTCTTACTCCCAATCAAAATCTTAGATTCCCGATATCTTGTGATGTCATCAAAACATATTTAGATGAGCAGTTATTAGAATTTATTAAAGATTAAGTTTAATGAGTATGCCAATTCAAAAATGTCACCCAGTTATAGATGCCGACGGATGCATTTGGTGTGAAGCTTGTGTAGAAGCATGTCCGAATGATGTAATATCAATTGATGATGAAAAGCACTATACCTTCCGTTGGACTAATTGTGATTGTACAGAAAGATGTAAGGATGCATGTCCTGTCGACGCAATTCATGATTTTAACGAATGGGTATAAAGGTCGTTTTTTTTGTGTGTATTACGTTGATCTTATTTAGTGAGCCAAGCAGTAGTCAAGATTTACTTTTAAAAGGTATAGTGCGGGATAGCTTGACAAGCCTGCCACTTGCCAACGTAAATGTAATTATATTTGATAGCCAGTCACATCAGTATTTATCTGGAACTGTAACCAACAGGGAAGGTTTTTTTTCACTAGATAAAATAAGTAGTTATCATATTATTCTTTCGTTGCGTAGCATGGGGTACAAAAATAAAGAGTTGCTAGTAGACTCAAGTCAGCTAACAAAACAGATTGATATAGCATTAGTGCTTGATACCATTAAATTGCAAGAAGTAGAAGTAATATGGAAACCTATTATTGAACAGAACGTAGAAGGTGATATCGCGCTTAATGTTGATCAAATGGGAGAAGTAGGTGAATTATCACTAGCCGATATCATTACAAGTATACCAGGTCTCAGAATTAATATTGATGGTAATGTGCTTTATGGAGGTTATGATGCCTTTTCCATACTCATTGATGGAGAGCGTATTGGTAGTTATTTTGGCGGAAAACCAGGTCTTGTATTAACCGGAATTGCAGCTCAAAATGTTAAACGCTTTGAAATTATTACTGAGCCCAACGGACGATTTGGTTTTTATACGCCTGTTATTAATATTATTCCTAAAGGCGATTTGCGTGATATCTACTATGCTTCTGTAGGTGTAGGAACAAAAGATAAATACTCAGCAAATTTGGACTTAAGTAAACGCTACAAAAAAATCACCTTTAACCCAATTGTTGATTATCAGCATATATCATCATGCGAAGACCAAAACGAGGAGCGGCAATTTAATAATACGCAAGTCAGCAGAAGTATAAGTAGCATCAATAACAATGAACAGGTTAGCCCTGCTGCTTACTTTAGATTTTCACCTAGCCGAGACCAAAATATAAACATGGATCTTAAGTACAGCGAAAACAAATCGACGCAGAAGCGTTGTATTATTGATTCCTCGGCTACCAGTACAAATGATTTTATAAAAAGTACGACAGAAGCCTTTAATGCAAAAGCATCATATTATCAACGATTGAGCACTGGGGCGCACTCTTATCTTTTAATTAATGCCAATGTATCTTACAATACAAGTCAAGTAAATAGCGCCCAGTCGCAGGAGAAGATGCAAATACAAGACTACCGTAATTTGCACCGTGTTAAGCATCAAACAGCTTATTTATCTTTGAACCATAATACTTTTGGTAAAAAAATTGTATTGTATCTTAATGGAAGGGTTAATGCGGACTTCACCAATCAACTGTCTAATAGGCAACATTACAATTCTGAGTCCAATTTGTGGGATTATCTGGATTATTATAGTGATTACAAGAATACTAGTCGTATAGAAGGCAATCTGAATATTGGCGTTTCTCGTTTAATCCGGAAAAGAAAAAATAGTCATTATTTTAAATTTCAAATGAATGGCTTTGTCAGGCACGAGGGCAATCGAGATGTGGACGAAGTTAAAACTGCAAGCAACTTCTACTATACTCAACAATCCTTTAAATACCGTTTGTCACTGAAGCATGAAAAAGAACTATTATTTAATATTCGAAATCAGGTTACTCCTCCCTCGCATTCACAATTATTTCAGGCGCCAATCTATATAGACGATTACACACTTAAAAAAGGTAATTCTGCATTAAAGCAATCAAGCAATTCCACTGCATATTTAAGCTATGGTAAAAACATTAACTATGTGACGTTTTCGCCTAGTGGCATGAGTAAGGGTAGTGATATTGAAAATTTTGGTTACGGTATTCAATTAAGTGCCAAACTGTACTTGTATGAAATAATACCTAAATACCTGCGAAATAATGAGGGTTTAATTGTTCAATCGTGGGAGAATGCAGAAAAAAGTATAAACACATCATTAAGTGCAAATTTTGATTGGAATATAACCAAGCGCATAACGTTTTTCGGTGCGGTCTCTTATAATTACAGTTCGTTTTATAATCCAGAATACATTGAAAATAAAAACTGGAATGGAAGTATTCGTTTACGTACACATTTACCGTGTCAGCTTATTTTTGATACCCAGGTTAATTATTATTCAAGAAATGTTAATTATACCATTGCAACCGATTCCTATTATGATTTGAGAGCAGATATGTATAGCTTTTTTTTTAAGCGACTGCGATTAACTTTATCAGCCACTAATTTGTTGGCATTCGAAGGCGTAAGACAGGTGTATGACAATGGTAATACGGTTATTATGACTAAGAAATACTCAGAATCCCCAATTATATGGATGAAAGTCAACTTTTTGTTATTTAGTTATTACAAAAATCGATAATCTAGAAATACGAGAATAATCGAAACCATAGTTCCTGACTTGTTAGAAAGGAAGGAGGAAATAGAAAGCTCCAAGCTAATTTTTAGTGGAGATTTGAATAAGACTGTTACCGAGTTCCTTTCGAAACAAATATTTCTTCAGGTTCTAAAGTAAAAGTCAGCAAAATAGGCTCATTCCCGATATTCTTATCAATGTCTCAGACGTATTGGGACAGCAAGCCCGAAGCAAAATCAGGAAGACTCAGTGTAGAGACATATTTTGATGGCAAAGAGGGTGTAGCTCTGAAAGTAGGAGAGGAAGTGCGACTTGTAGCAAGTGTAACTATGGAAGATGATGCCGAGTGTGTGATGATAAATATACCCATACCCGCAGGATGTAGCTATGGAGATAGACAAACTCGTAACTCTGATGAAGTACACGTGGAATACTTCAAAAAACGAAGCAACATTTTTTGTGACAAAACTGACTAAAGGCAAGCATGAGTTCGCTGTAGAGCTGCTGCCTAGATATGTAGGCAGCTACACCCTAAACCCTGCAAAGGTAGAGTTGATGTATTTCCCGACATTCAATGCCAGTGCCGAGGTGAGGAAAGTGGAAATAAGATAGTGTCTGTCTATAAAGTCCAATATCTGCGTTATGCTCGCTTCCCTCTGAAAAATCATAGGCATGAAATTTTCAGGCTCTTGCAAATCGTGCACATACAACAGGCTCCACTGCGCGTCCAAAGGCTCTATGGCTATCACAGCTCTATCGATTTTAATGCCCCCTGATGGCTCCTATTACATATGCCATACGAAAGTATATAACAGACCGTATAGTTGTTGTAAATTTTTCTCCTTGGCTATTAGGATGTTACAAAAAAAAATAAAATATTTTGCAATAAAGTTTGGAAGTAAAGGAAACAGTATTTACCTTTGCATCCGTTTTGAAAGAGAAATGATGTCTACAAAGTCACGGAATCAGGATGATTCGCAGGCATATTTAGATATGGTTTTTTATACAGAGCAACGATCTTTGAAATTATTTTACGTAATAAATAGCACAAGACAGTAAGATTCTTGCGAGGGAAACTGTTTTTATTATTTATTCTATTTTAGAATAGATATATTAAGAACAAATTATAAGAACTTTTCTACAACGGAGAGTTTGATCCTGGCTCAGGATGAACGCTAGCGGGAGGCTTAACACATGCAAGTCGAGCGATTGCTTTAGAGTGCTTGCACTTTAAATTGAGAGCGGCGCACGGGTGCGTAACGCGTATGCAACCTACCTATAACAGGGGAATAGCCCGAAGAAATTTGGATTAATACCCCATAGTATTTAAAATCCGCATGGAAATTAGATTAAAGCTCAGGCGGTTATAGA
>JBKECH010000020.1:0-100260 GCA_047974415.1 Bacteroidales bacterium
ACTAGCATGAAAATTTCCACGCATAGCTTCCCCATCGGGGATTAATCTGTTTAATTGTTGAAGGTTTAGGGTTGAATTGTTGAAGGTTGAATTGTTGGAAGTTTAGGATCTGCGCAGGGCGAACATTGTTAAAATTATTAATATTTTGAGGTCTGTGCAAGGTAAATAGGGTTAAAGTTTTTGATTTGGAATGAAGGAGGAAATTTGGAATTGTTAAAAAAGCATTGGTTCAAAATGTGGGCTCACCCACTATATTCGACATAGAGCCCATATTTTTTTGTTTGATGATAAACCTTTTCAGTTGCCAACTTTCGTTACAATCCTATCTTTTTGGGTGGATACTTTTGGAGGGTGCGTGCATGGGCTTTCAGTTGTGCGCCGAGTGTGGTCAGCCATGCTGTTCTTCGGTGTCCCACGAGCATTTCCTCTTTGGGGTCTATGTATAGGTTGAAAATCCAAGGGGCAAGTCCCACATCTTGCAGCGTAACATAGTCTATTCACATGTGCGGGATGTTGGTTTCAATCACTTTAATATGCTCTTTATATTCGCGCATCCGCACTGCCATCAGTTCTTTTCCCCACCAGAAATACACCGACTCTCGATTACTTTTTCCCTCATCGGTAAAGAGGAAGCCAGCTTGGTCGATGAAATCATAATAGCGATCGTTGGGCAGCTCGCTGGGGGAAATATCGGCGATGGTGAAGCATGTTCCGAACAGGTCCATCAAGTCGAATACCTCATTGCTTTGTCGATTGGGTGCAATCATTCCTTTCCAATAGGCGATGCCTGGCACACGCACCCCGCCCTCGAAAGTAGAACCTTTAGCTCCTCGGAAAGGGGTGTAACCAGCATCGGGCCAAGCATCCATTTGCAGACCATTGTCGGAGGTGATGAAGACGAAAGTGTTTTCCTCTTCCAGATCTTTCAGCATTCGCCCGATGCGCACATCCATCTCGGTAACAGCATTTTATATTAATATTCGATGCACTCAAGCCTGGATAGTCGGGGTTGTCGAAATTGTCGGCATGCACATTCATGAAGCAATGTTCGATAAAAAAAGGTTTGTCAGATTTCGCCAGTTCTTTTATTTTCGACACTGTGAAATCAGTCAACTTGTGGTCGGTCCGTCCGATGTAGTCGGTCGATTTTATTTCTTCCAGTTCTTTGGTTTCACCTCCTTTGAAGCCGTGAGTCAGTCGATTGGCAGGGCTGATTGTTTCAAAGGCATGGAGAAGCTTCTCGTTCAGCACCAAGTCTGTATATCTTCGAGCATCAATACGTTGCGGTATTTCTTTTTGGGCGGGGAAGTAACCGTAGAACTCATCGAAGTCCACATCGTGTGGCCTCATGCCTTCCGCCTCGCCGATGTGCCACTTGCCCGAGAACAAGATGTAGTATCCATTGTTGCTTAATATTTCGACCAAGCTATTTTCGTCTGCCCAAGGGTTTTTCAATATTTTATCGCCAGCTAGGATTGGTCGCACCAGAGTCCAGTTCTGATGGGTAGTCTTCCAGTGAGAATGGCCGATCGAGAGGGATGCAGATGTGTTGCGAATAGCAAGAGGTGAGTTTCAGCCCGTCTTGCGCTATTTTATAGATGTGGGGAGTAGCCGCACCAATTACCTCGCCGCCACCGTAGCGTCCAGGGTTGCCATAGCCCATGTCGTCTACTATTATACACAGCATATTGGGAGCTTTGCCGAATTTCGATTTCAAGCGAGCCAATTTCTCTTTAGCCTCTTGATTTTGTGCCGAATGCGGAATGCTGGTCCGAAGTTTTCAGCCGTTCTAACAGCTCTATTGAAGTGTTGGGCAGAAGTCGATAGGACCGAAAGGCATACGGTCATCCATATTAATACGTGTTTGCGAGCGGTCATAATTCTTATTTTTCGATATTTTACTCCATCTAGTTACGTCTACTCTTACTCTATGTCGCGGACGCCATTCATATATTAGAAACTCTTTTAACTACGTAATTGTAGACATAAATATTCATTTTATTATTGTTTAAATATATCATTTAGTTTTCTCACTCACAATTCCTGAAAAGTATTTCTCATAACTAGTTACTTTCTATAATATCAAGAGTTTGAGCTATAAAGTAAAATATCAAGGCTTGCGAAACTCTTCGCGCATCAATGCGCTACACCTTATAACACGCTAATTATCAGAACAGATAAACAAGCTATTTTTCATTCAATACAGACCCTACACCTAACATAAAAAACATTCTTTATTTATTAAAGTATTTGTAGTTTTGTATTTTTTAGTATATTTGTTGCGTATTAGCTTTGCTCCTTGGCAAGGCTAACACAAGAAGCATTATTAGTTATTGCAATTGTCATCCAAACTTTTTTTTGCTTAAAAGGTATGTTTAAAAGTATGTTTTATTCGAGAATGCGCTAAGATTCGTTAAATGGCACGAATTTTGCGGAAATAATTTTATTAAATTTACAAACAATGAAAAAATCAATTAAATTACTACTCGCTGAAGACGACGAAAACTTGGGCACAGTACTTAAAGAGTATCTAACCACAAAGGGATTTGACACGGATTTATTCGCTGATGGAGAGGCTGCCTACGAAGCTTTTCTGAAAGAGAAGTATTCATTTTGCATTCTTGACATTATGATGCCAAAGCTAGATGGTTTTGCATTAGCATTTGATATAAAATCGATAAATAAAGATGTGCCTATTATATTCCTAAGTGCAAAAAACATGAAAGGAGATGTGATAGAAGGGTTTAAATTAGGAGCAGACGACTATATCACAAAACCCTTTAGCATGGAGGAACTTATATACAGAATAGAGGCTATTCTTCGCAGAACGTCTAGAGACGTTAACATGGATAGTCAGGTGGTATATCAGCTAGGAGGAACTGTTTTTGACTCTCTAAAACAGACCCTAACAAAGGATGACATTGTTACAAAGCTCACAACTAAGGAGAATGAACTATTGAAACTGCTATGCATATACCAAAATACTGTGCTAGAACGTAATTTTGCTTTAAAATCAATATGGGTGGAAGATAACTATTTTAATGCAAGGAGTATGGATGTATACATAACAAAGCTTAGAAAACATTTAAAAAATGAAACAGGAGCAGAAATTATAAATGTTCACGGAAAAGGTTACAAACTAACCTTGTAGTGCTGCTCGCAACTAATGTTAGCATCGGCATTTTACATTTTTTGAATTATCTTGCATGTTTTGTATAAAATATGCAAGATTGATGAGTATTTGTCCATAGAGTCGGGAGTTTAAACCCTGAATACACATTAAAATCTAGTACGTTAGACTTCAAAGCTTACGAAATTTTGCGGATTAGGAGTTAGCATAAACAGTGCCTGTCCATAATGTCGGGATTCTGAGCTATAAAGTCCTAATCCACAAAATAAGAGTAGCACGGGCATAGGGCTTTATAGGTGGGCTTTAATGAGCTTCTAGCCAGTCTCTACCATCTTTCATGTCTATTGTTAGAGGGACATCTAATTTACAAACATTTTCCATCTCTTTTTTTACTATCTCTTGCATTATGCTCAGTTCCTCTTTTGGCACTTCAAAGTTGAGTTCATCGTGGACTTGTAACACCATCATACTTTTTAGCTTATGTTTCTGAATTTGCTTATGGATGTTCACCATTGCCAGCTTTATTATATCAGAGGCAGTGCCCTGTATAGGTGCGTTGACAGCATTTCTTTCGCCCACACTTCGCACAACAGAATTGGCTGAATTTATATCTCGCAGATACCGATGTCGCCCCATTAGGGTTGTCGCATAAGATCTTTCTCTTGCAATTCTAATTTGGGTGTCTATAAACCTCTGCATACTTGGGAAGTTTTCAAAATAATCGTCTATAATATTTTTTGCTTCTGTTCGCGGGATACCTAATCGTTGTGCCAACCCGAATGCCGATATACCATATACTATTCCAAAGTTTACCATCTTCGCCTTGTTGCGTTGCTCCCTAGAAAGTTCTTCTATAGGGGTATTAAATATTTTCGACGCCGTCATAGAGTGTATATCGGCATTATTACTGAATGCATCAATCATATTTTTATCCTGACACATGTGCGCAAGTATGCGGAGCTCTATCTGGGAGTAGTCCGCAGACAGGAATACATTCTCTTCATTCTGCACAGAGAAAGCTTTTCTTATCCTTTTACCTTCCTCATCTCTAATTGGGATATTTTGGAGATTGGGATTTGTCGAGCTAAGTCGTCCTGTGGCAGTAACAGCCTGATTAAAGGAAGTATGCAACCTTTTTGTTTTCGGGTTTATTAAAAGAGGCAGAGCGTCTACATATGTACTTAATAATTTTTTCTTCCCCCGAAACACAAGTATCTTCTCGATGATAGGATGTTTATCTCTTAAGGCCAACAAAGTTTCTTCGCTTGTTGAGTACTGCTTAGTTTTCGTTCTTTTCGCGTTGTCTGTTATCTTTAGTTTTTCAAATAATATTACACCTAGTTGCTTTGGCGACGATATATTAAAGTCCTCTCCCGCTAGCTCCTTTATATCAGTCTCTAAAATGATTAGTTCTTTTTGCAAGTCCTCTGAAAATGCCGAAAGTTCTGATTTATCAAGGTAAACACCATTTCGTTCCATTGTCGACAACACATCTACAAGTGGCATTTCTATGTTATAGAACAATTCCGTTAAACCTCTATCCTTCAATTCTTTTTCCAGTACACTTTTTAGCTGCAAGGTAATATCAGCATCTTCGCAAGCATAATTTAGTAGCTGTGCTTTATCTACGTTTCGCATCGTTTTACGCTTATCCGTAAGCAAATCTGATGTCGGTATTTTTTTATAATTTAGGTAACTTTCGCTCAGAGCATCGAGACTGTGCCTCATCTCAGGCTCAATAAGGTAGTGAGCAACCATCGTGTCGAATATATCTCCTTTTACTTCTATGCCATAGTTCTTCAATACATTAATGTCATATTTTATATTTTGACCGATTTTTCTTATCTTTTCGTTCTCCAATATTGCTCTGAATTCTCCTAACACCTCATCAGCCTTGCCTCTCTCTTTTGGTATCGGGACCATAAAAGCCTCGTACGCCTTGATACTAAATGACAGGCATACTAGCTCGGCAGCCATAGTGTCTAGTGAAGTAGTTTCGGTATCGAAGCAAATTTCCGTTTGGTTAATGAGCTTGTCTATCAACTCTGTACGTTGCACTTTAGTCTCTGCGAAAAGATATTCGTGTTCGGTGTTATCAATTGTAGCAAGAGTACTTGACACTTCGCTATTTTCGCTGTCGTCTGCAATATCGTCGAACAGAGATGTTTGAATCACCGAGCCTTTTGCTGGCTTACTTTTTTTGGGCTCCAGCTTGTTTAGCAATGTTTTAAATTCCAAGTTCCAATATACTTCTTTAAGCTTATCAAGATCTTTTCCTTTAAGCGTAAGATCCTCTATTTTTATGTCTATGGGCACGTCAGTAACAATCTTCACAAGCTTTTTCGATAGCAATACTTGTTCTTTATTATCCTCTATCTTTTCCTTAAGCTTTCCTTTTAGTTTTCCAATATTGCCATAGACTCCTTCTATTGATTCGAATTCTTTTATGAGTGCTATGGCGGTCTTCTCGCCCACCCCTGGGCAACCTGGCACATTATCGGAAGCATCTCCCATAAGACCGAGTATATCAACTATTTGATCTACACTTTGAATATCAAACCTTTTAAGCACCTCTTTTACTCCCCATATTTCAGTTCCATTTCCAAAGCGTTTTGGTTTAAACATGAATGTATTGTCATCTACCAGCTGAGCATAATCTTTGTCTGGTGTCATCATGTACGTATCTAGATTGGCGCAGTCAGGGAGCTTAGAGATCGTGCCTACAACATCGTCCGCCTCATAGCCTTCTTTTTGAAGTATTGGAATATTGAAAGCTTCGATTATCTGACGGATGTATGGTATTATTTCGCGTAAGTCTTCAGGCATAGTCTCTCTATTAGCCTTATACGGTGCGTACATCTTATGTCGGAATGTTGGAGCTTTAAGGTCAAAAGCAACCGCCATGTAGTCGGGACTTTGTTCCCGTATAACTTGCTCAAGAGTATTTACAATTCCGAGGGCTGCAGATGTATTAAGTCCCTTGGAGTTGATGCGAGGATTTTTTATAAAAGCAAAGTACGACCTGTATATTAAGGCGTAGGCATCAAGGAGAAAGAGTTTTTTCGACATTTTTAATAGTATATAGATAGAAGGCTACATTAGTATAGAAAGCATTGTGCAGATATTAGACTTTACAGACAGGCACTGACTAATTGTCCGAGGCGTACCACTCTGCATAGGCAGAAGCTGTCTCATCAAGTCTTACAGAAAACAGTTCTATGCCACTTGGTAGCAGAACTTTTATCTTTTCGGCTATCCATACGACCATATTTTCACAAGTTGGTTGGAAGTCAAAAATATGGTGTCGCTCGTAAATATCTCCCAATTGCTCTAACTTCTCTAAGGGAGAGTACTTGCTTACACATATAGAGTGGTCGAGTCGATCTACAATTTCTGTTTTTACTATTTTTTTTAGCAAAGAAAAGTCTACGACCATCCCGTTTTTATTGTTGTTACAATCATTTATTGGTATTCCTATTACAGAAACATATAACTTATAGCTATGTCCATGCAAGTTTCTGCATAACCCATCGTAGTTATGTAGAATATGCGCCATTTCAAAGCTAAAAAATTTGGTTACTCTTACCTTGCTCATAATTATTTATGTTTCTAATATGGCTCAATATTTCTTTATTTACAAAAACATTACTCTTCGACGGGCTCTAGAAAGCTACTATCGTAAAAAAAATCATTGTATGGGAAACGTGTTATATGTACTTTTTTTACTTCTTCGTAAAGGATGTGTCGGAATTCTTCTATATTGCTTCGTTCTTTTGCAGAAATAAATATTGATGGAGTATTGTTTTTGCTCATCCAACTTTGCTTCCATTCCAATAAAGAAATATTTTTCTTTTCTAGGGGACTAAGGTCGAATTCGTCTTTTGGAGTGTAGGTAAAAGCATCTATCTTGTTGAATACGTATAAGGTAGGCTTGTTAGCACACCCTATTTCATCGAGAGTTTTATTGACAGTTTCTATTTGTTCTTCAAATCCCTTGTGCGATATATCCACAACATGCACCTGTACATCTGCTTCTCTTACTTCGTCAAGGGTCGATTTAAACGACTCGACCAAGCCATGAGGGAGCTTCCTGATAAAACCTACCGTATCGGCAACAAGGAAGGGCATGTTTCCAATTGCGATTTTACGCACTGTAGTGTCGAGAGTTGCGAACAGCTTGTTCTCGGCAAATACATTCGATTTGGAAAGCATATTCATTATTGTAGACTTACCGACATTCGTATATCCTACAAGAGCCACACGCACCAATTTTCCTCGGTTCTTGCGTTGCGTTTCTTTCTGTTTGTCTATTTTTTTTAGTTGCTCCTTCAGAAGTGCAATTTTATCAAGAATAATTCGGCGGTCTGTTTCTATTTGGGTTTCTCCTGGCCCACGCATACCTATTCCTCCTCGCTGGCGCTCCAGGTGAGTCCACATACGTGTTAGGCGTGGCAAAAGATACTGATATTGGGCCAATTCCACTTGCGTTTTTGCATGAGCCGTCTGAGCTCGCTGTGCAAAAATATCTAAGATTAGATTAGTTCTATCAAGTATTTTGCAGTCGGCGATTTTCTCTATATTCCTTAGCTGAGTTGCCGACAGTTCCTCATCAAAGATGATAGTATCTACTTCTTCTTGCTTTACGTAAGACACTATCTCGTCCAGTTTCCCACTTCCTACAAAACTTGCTGGATTTGGACGGTCAAGTCTTTGTGTAAATATTTTTTTTGTTACTGCTCCTGCAGTCTTTGCTAGAAACTCTAGTTCTTCTAAATATTCTTTAGCTTGCTCCTCGCGCTGATCTTCAGTTATCAAACCAACCAACACGACAGACTCGCTTTTAGCTATAGTTTCAATCATTCCCATGAATAAATATTTTTAGGACACTGAGTCTGATATTGTGTTGAATATCTTCTTCATATCCGATGGGCAATTTATAATATCATACTCATCTAAATTGATGGATATGATGTTACTCTTATTATATTGCTCTGCCCATTTATTATAATACGAATTCAATTGTTCTAAGTATTCGTCGTTAATATTTTCCACCTCAAAATCAATCCCCCTACTTCTTATCTGTTTTTTTAAGGTAGGAATTGAGCCTTTCAAATAAATCAGTAATTTGGGAGGTACAATAAAATCACAAATCTGCTCATATAAACTTGTGTATGTATCAAAGTCTCTATCTCCCAATACTCCCATATCGTTTAACAATTTGGCGAACACTTCGGCATCTTCATATATAGACTTATCCATAACAGACGTTACTCCGCTTGGAGTACTCATTACCTCTCTAATATTTGCAAGTCGCTTATTTAGAAAGTATATCTGGATATTGAAGGACCAACGAAGCGTATCATTATAAAAATCTGATAAATACGGATTTGTTGCAACATCCTCATAGTACGGTTTCCACCCAAATTCTTCGCAAATAAGTTTTGTCAACGTAGTTTTTCCAGAGCCTATATTTCCTGCGATGGATATGTACATACCTTTATACTATTTCTTTATTGAAATGCTTTTCTGCATACTTCCTGTCTATGTTCAAAGTTTTCTTCCTGCTCGAAGGCGCATTGTACATTGCATCAAGCATAATATCCTCGCAAATGCCCCTCAGACCTCTTGCTCCCAGTTTATATTCGACTGCTTTATCTACGATAAACTCTATGGCATCATCTTCAAAACTTAGTTTTATCCCATCCATCTCAAAAAGCTTTTTGTACTGCTTTATGATTGCATTTCTTGGCTCTGTAAGGATATTCCGCAAAGCTGTTCTGTCCAAAGGATCTAGGTATGTCAATACTGGTAGACGTCCTATTATCTCAGGGATTAATCCAAAGCTTTGCAGGTCTTGTGGAATAATGTATTTAAGAAGATTCTCTTTATCTATCTGCTGTGTTTTTTCATTGTTGCCGTAGCCCACGACCTGGGTGTTCATGCGTCGAGCGATATTGCGTTCTATTCCATCGAAAGCACCACCACAGATAAATAGAATATTCTTGGTGTTCATGGCAATCATCTTTTGTTCTGGATGCTTCCTTCCGCCTTGAGGAGGAACATTCACAACCGAACCTTCCAATAGCTTCAATAAGCCCTGTTGCACTCCTTCGCCAGACACATCACGAGTGATAGAGGGATTGCTACTTTTGCGGGCAATTTTATCTATTTCATCAATGAACACAATACCCATTTCGGCTTGTGCAACGTTGTAGTCACATGCCTGCAACAACCTAACCAGTAGACTTTCTATATCTTCGCCCACATAACCTGCTTCTGTAAGCACAGTTGCATCTACTATGGCAAAAGGAACATTTAGCAATTTTGCTATTGTCTTTGCCATTAGTGTCTTGCCCGTACCCGTACGACCAACTAGCATGATGTTGGATTTCTCAATCTCGGTCTTGTCTTCCGAGCGTTCTTGAGTAACACGTTTGTAATGGTTGTACACTGCAACAGAAAGCATCGTTTTTGCTCTATCCTGACCTATAACATAATAATCCAAAAAAGCCTTTATCTGTTTTGGCTTCTGTATTTCTGTCTTGTCTAGCTCCTCTATGGCAGAAGCGAAGTCGTCTTCAAACACTTCTTTTATCATGCCGTACGCTCGCTCTACACAAGAATCACAAATATACGCTCCTTGCCCATCAAAAAGAATTTGAACATTCTTGCGTGATGACCCACAGAAATTACATTTATCTATACCTTTAGCCACGTGTTTCTTGATTTTTCTCCAATACTTTGTCTATCATTCCATACTTCACAGCCTCTTCCGAAGTCATCCAATAATCTCTATCAGAATCTTTTTCCACCTGCTTAAAAGTCTTTCCGCTATGGCTAGATATAATTTTATACAGCTCGGCTTTATGTTTCATTATTTCTCTGGCAGTAATCTCGATATCAGAGGCCTGACCTTGCGCTCCTCCCATGGGCTGATGTATCATAACGCGCGAATGTTTCAATGCCATGCGTTTGCCTTTCTCGCCAGCAGTTAGTAACACTGCACCCATCGACGCAGCCATGCCAGTACATATGGTTGCTACATCCGACGATATATACTGCATAGTATCATAAATACCTAAGCCTGCGTGCACCATGCCTCCAGGTGAATTTATATATATCTGAATATCCTTGTTTGCATCCGCAGAATCTAGGAAAAGCAGTTGTGCTTGTATTACATTTGCTATATAGTCGTCTATGGGAGTACCTAAGAATATAATCCTGTCCATCATCAATCTAGAAAACACATCCATTGCGACAACGTTAAGCTGGCGCTCCTCAACAATTGCAGGAGTAAGCGAGTTATAAATGGATTGATACTGATGAAGTGAAAGGCTACTTATGCCTAAGTGCTTGGTGGCGTATTTTTTAAATTCTTCGCTACTAGTGTTCATTTTTATTCTTGTTAAGGGTGTTTCGATACCATTATCTTATACCGTTTTTGTTCGTTTTAAACAAATATCGAACCTAAGTCCATTTTCCGTTGTATTGGGGACTACTTCTCCGTGTCTTTGCTCGATTCGTCTTTTTGCTTCTCCTCTCTTTCTGCTTCTAGTTTCTGTCTAAATTCGTTAGTCAGAATTTCAACTTCGTTGATGCTTGCATTAGCTTTAGCCCAGTTCACAATTTTTGTTTGAACTACAAGAGATGAAATATTCTGTAATTCCTCTGTTTTTTCTAACTGTTTTTTCGCATATTCTTCAAGCATATCCTCTGGCATTGCTCCAAACCCCATACTAACAAATTGCTGATTCAGCCTCTCTTTCATCTTATCCAATAGCTCTGGCTCACTAATTCTCTCGCAATGAGTGGCATAAATCTTATCTGTTATTAAGTTCCATCTAAAAGAATCGAATATATCTTGGTATTCTTTATCATCAACCTCTTCGAGCTTAAAGTTCTCGTCGTTGCTTGCCATCAATCTCTTTATAAAATCTTCGGGAAGTGGAATTTCCACATTCTTTAGCAAGTAGTCTTTTAAAGCAAACGCAAAACGCGATTCTAATACAGGATAATATAGCTCTTTTATGTTTTCTTTTAGTTTTTCATCTAAGTCAGCCTCTGTTTTAACTTCTGTATCTTCGCCGTATAGTTCTTTATAAAACTCTTCGTTAAATTCTTTTTCCCTGAAGTTCTTTATGCTCTTAACCTTAAAGGTCATTTCTTGGTCGTATGCCGACAAATCTTCAGTTTCTTGTTCGAGTTGCAAAAGGTACTTTATTTCTCTATCGTTATCAAATATTTTTATTGGGTTGATTGTTAATTCGTCGTTCAACTTCTTGCCGACAACAGTATCAGAACCCTCTTTCATCAAGTCGACCGAGAACATAGAATCCTCTACATTGACAGCTTCACCTTCCGAGTTTGTGTATTGAATATCTCCTGTTAGTACGCTATTTGATTCAATCTCGTCTCCATCAACCTGCTCTCCAAACCTACGCGCAATGCTCTTCCTCTCCTGTTCGAGGTCTTCTTCCGTAGGGACAACAAGCTCGGAATTCAATTTATCTTTTTTGCTGAGATTAACTTCAAATTCGGGTATAATACCTACATCGAACACAAACTTATATGTTTTATCGCCATCTAAGTCTAGAGGGGTAGACTTGCTTTCGTCCATGATAGGCTGCCCTATGACATTTAATTTGTTATCTTTTATAGCACCGTTGAGTTTCTGTTCCATCATGTCGTACACAACCTTTCCCTTGGCAGATTTACCATACATCTTTGCTATGATGCTTGCAGGAGCGTTGCCTTTTCTGAACCCAGGCACATCAGCTCCCTTACGCATAGATTTCAAGGTGCTATTTACCTCTCCTTGATAGTCTGTTGGCTCGATGGTTATTGCTATTTGTTTTTCTAATTCGTTTACATTCTCAATTTTTATGCTCATCTCTCGAATTTTTTGCACAAAGATAGGTTAAATTACAGAATTAAAATATTTACCTGGTCAAAAACATGGCTAAGAGGACAGAGGAAGCCAGTCTATCTCAATAAACCCAACATTATGGGCAGACACTGATTAGATATATAAAATTTGATGTATTTTTGCACAGAATAGTAAAAAAAGGGTCATGAAACCTTCATGCAGTAGGTTATAAGCTGTAAGCCTAACTACACACAGGAGAATGATTATAAACCAGCAAAAGCATAAAGCCTATAGCTTACAGCTTATTGCAGAATTTTAAACAGATGAGATTAATTTTCATATCGTTACTAATTGTTTTAGTAGGAGCATGCAGGTCAAAGAAAGAAGTCGTCGTAGTTTCGCCCAAGCCGCTTACCGACGTCTCGACAAACAAACTAGACAAGGTCTGGAAGCTAGTAAGCATGGACGGCAGTAAAGTTGCTCAGTCAGACTTCTCGTCGGACATCCCGTCAATGACGGTAGATAGCAAAAATAATTATTTTGATGGTGTAGATGGCTGCAATATGTTTGAGGGGGAAATGCATGTCCAGGAAGACCATATAAAGTTTGTGCCGAGCTCAAAAACAAAAAATACATGCAAGAAGAATAGCTTTAGCAATAAATTCGGGCATCTACTTACGAAAGATAAACTCAGATATAAAATCGTCGAAACGAATCTGATTTTATATAGCGGAGGCATAGAAGTACTAAGGTTTGTGGAGTTTTAACAAACCTCATTCAACACAAGTTGCATTAAATTTACAGACAACTAGCAAACCAGGGACAGTATAGAACCCCAACAAATAAAAAATGATTATAAACAATAATAATGACTATTTAGCCAGACTATTAGAACCGTCTAGACATTTAGTTCTTATCTCAAAAAATAAAAATAAATGAAGAATAGCTCTCAACTACTGCAAGGAATGGCACTCATGCTAATAACAAGTTGTTCTAGCCTAAAAAGCATGCAAGAAAATGCCGACAAAATCAATTTCAACATAGCTCCTCAGGTGCTTGAAACCAAAGGAAATCAAATAGAGTTTGATTTAACAGCAAACTTCCCCGGAAAATATTTTTTGAAGAATGCAACTCTAAAAGCTACTCCCATATTAAGGTACGAAGACAAGGAAACCGCACTAGCTCCCATCAATTTCCAAGGAGATAATGTAAGAGGAAACTCAATAACAATATCGTACGACAAAGGCGCATCTTACAATTATGACGGAAAAATAGATTACGAACAAGCAATGCGACGCTCCGAGCTTTATGTCGACATAAAAATAAGCCAGAAGAAAAAATCAATAGAAATAAATCCTATAAAGGTAGCAGACGGAGTTGTGGCAACCTCTACCCTACTGTCAATACTGCCACTTTCGTCCTTTGGCAACCACGGCTTTGAACGAACTACTTACGAAGACCACGAAGCAGATATTCACTTCCTTATAAATCAGCATAACTTAAGCTCAAATAAGGAAATGGCATCAGAAGATATCCGACTTCTGAAATTCTATTTGTCGCAAGCAAACTGGGACGATAAACAAGACATCGAAGACATCGAGGTGTCTGGTTACGCATCGCCAGAAGGGAAAACCAGCTTCAACGAAAAACTCTCGAAAAACAGAAAAGACGAGTCCGAAGAATTCATGGAAGATCAGCTACACCGACTAAGAATAGAAGGCAACGACATCAGAACAAAATTTACCGCCGAAGATTGGGAGGGATTCAAACAGTATCTCGAAAAATCAGACATCGAAGATAAGGAGCTTATATTGCGCGTATTGTCGATGTATGACGATCCCGAAACAAGAGAAAGAGAAATGCGCAACTTAGCACAAACTTTTGACGCTGTAGCAGACGAGGTGCTGCCAAAACTCAGACGCTCTAGAATAACTACAAGAATAAAGAAAACAGGAAAGTCTGACGAAGAGTTGGTGATGTTGGCAAACTCTGCTCCCAGCTCGCTTAGCGAAGAAGAACTGCTGTATGCCGCAACAATTGGAACAGACAACGACAGAAAGTTATTATATTACAACACATACATAAGAATGCACCCCGAAGAATGGCAAGGCTATAACAACAAAGCTTGCACTCTAGTAAAAAAAGGTTTGTACGACGATGCTAAAAAAGATTTTGAAAAAGCCCAGAGCATTAACCCCTCTAGCGCTATCATCAAAAATAATCTAGGAGCCGTTGCTCTATACGAAGGAAATCTAGACAAAGCCGAAGAGCTCCTTAGCGATGCTACTGGCAAAGGAATTAAAGAACTGAACTACAACCTTGGAACTCTATATCTTGCCAAGGGCGATTATGACAAAGCTGCCAGCTACCTAAAAGGAACAAACAGCTCCAACGAAGCCCTTGTAAATATCCTTTTCGAACGATATTCAGATGCCGAAAGAGCTATTGAAAATGCTGACGAGAGCGCATTAACCCACTACCTTACTGCAATTATTGGAGCAAGGATAGGAAATAGTGCTACCGTATGCAACGAACTACAAAAAGCCATAGAAATGGACGAATCGTACCGCCAGTTTGCAAAAACAGACGTAGAGTTTATTGAGCTTGTAAATACCGAACAGTTCAAAAGTGCTGTGAAATAACAATGATTAGAAAAAGATGAGATTTGCCGATATAGAGGGACAAGCACAAACTAAAGCGCGCCTTATCCGGTCAGTACAAGAAAACCGGATAAGCCATGCGCAGCTATTTGTCGGCCCAGAAGGAAATGGGAAACTCGCCTTAGCAGTTGCCTACGCTCAATATATCAATTGTAGCAAGCGCAACAACACCGACTCTTGTGGAGAATGTAAATCATGCAAAAAATACAAGAAGCTTGTTCACCCAGACCTAATGTTTGTATACCCCGTAGTGAAAAAAGGTTCGAACAGTGTAAAATCTACAGATTATATAAACGAATGGGTAGATTTATTCAGCAAAACACCACATTTCAGCCTATTCTCGTGGCTTAGCCATATAGGAGTCGGAAACTCGCAGGGAACAATATACAGTAGCGAAAGCCTCGAGATTATCAAGAGGCTTAGCCTCAAATCCTACGAATCGCCATACAAAACAATAATAATTTGGCTCCCCGAGAAAATGCAAGTCGAGTGCGCAAACAAAATACTCAAAATATTAGAAGAACCACCACAAAACACTGTCTTCCTACTGGTTTCCGAAGAAGAAAGCGCACTCCTTGACACAATACGCTCGAGAACCCAGAAAATTGACATCCCTAAGTTCAACAAAACTGACATAAGCAGAATCCTAACAAAGGACTACCCTCATATCGGCAGCAATGAAATTGAAACAATCGCCCAGCAATGCGAAGGCAACGTCGAAGCCAGCAGACAGATGCTCGAAAACAACGAACTTACAGAAGGCGACTCTAACTCCCAAAACCTAGAATATTTCAAAGACCTTATGCGTACAGCGTGGAAAAAGCAATGGTCGGAGCTATTTACATGGGCAGATACACTTGCAAGCCAAGGCCGTGAGAAACAAAAAGACTTCCTTGAGTATAGCATAATATTTATCAGAAACAACTTCATCCTAAACCTACAAGAACCATCAATGGTGCATGTGTCGACGGAAGAGATGTCCTTTGCAACAAATTTCTCAAAATTCATAAACGAAAAAAACATCTGGGACTTCTATCAGATGCTTGAGGAATGCCATTTCGACATTCAGAGAAATGGCAATGCAAAGATAATATTCCTAGACATGGCTCTAAAAACAGCAAAATTCTTGAGGAAGAATTAGAACTCCACAAATGAGCAAGAGTTAATTATTTGTCTTCTTATAGTGCATCACAAATTGATAATGCTTAATTTTGTAACTTATTTAACAATAGCTATCTATTTTATAGCTTACATAACATATTGATTAATGAGTCAAATACAATCATACATATACAATACAGAACGAGGATGCTCGAAAAGAAAAGGAGGATGCTGTGGCAAACTACAAGCTACAAACTGGCTCTCGGACATCCCAAACAAGGTCAATCCCAACAAACTAGTAGAAGTACGCTTTAAAAACACAAGGTTCGATTACTACGAAAATGTAAACGATTTGCCATTGGAAATTGGCGACATGATTACAGTCGAAGGTAACCCCGGATACGACATAGGAATAGTATCTATGATAGGAGACCTTGTGCTAAAACAAATGGAGAAACGACGACCAACACTGAATAGAGAGCAATACCGAAAAGTTTTCAGAAAAGCTCGTAGCTCCGATATCGAAAAGTGGGAAGACGCAATTTCTAGAGAACAAGAAACAATGATTGTCTCTAGGCAGATAACAAGAGACCTAAACCTGAACATGAAAATTGGAGATGTCGAATTTCAGGGAGACGGAGCCAAAGCTATTTTCTATTATATTGCCGATGGAAGGGTCGATTTCAGACAACTGATACGTGTGCTAGCAGAGCGTTTCAATATAAGAATAGAGATGAAACAAATAGGAGCACGACAGGAAGCAGGACGCATAGGAGGCATAGGACCCTGCGGAAGAGACCTTTGTTGCTCCTCATGGATGAGCAAATTCTCGTCTGTAACTACAACATCAGCACGCATCCAGGAGCTATCTCTAACCCCACAAAAACTGGCAGGACAATGTGGTAAACTTAAATGCTGCCTGAACCACGAAACAGACGTATACCTTGATGCTCAAAGCAAATTCCCCCGATATAAACCCGCAATAGAAACCGCCAAAGGAAAATACATATATGTGAAATCAGACTTCTTCAAGGAAATAATATACTACACACTAGACGGCGACAAACAATCAAGAATTGTGCCCATAAACATCAAAATAGCAAAAGAACTGTACAAGAAAAACAAAGACGGCATAATCCCTGACGATATCAGCGAAGAAAATCCCGAAACAAACATAGGTTTCAAGCTAAACGACATAATTGCAGACGAAAGCCTTACCCGCTTCGACAAAAACCTTGCAAAGAAGAAGAATAGAAGAAATAGAAATAAAAACAACTACAAACACAGCACTAAGGACCAAGCAAAAAAAGAGGAGGACAATAAAAACACCACCCCTACGGCGAAATCCACCTCAAATAAAAACAAGCAAAAAAACAATAGAAATAAAAACACTGACAATAAAAACCGAGCAAGCAGAAGAAAAGAAAACGGCCGACAAAATCGTAACGGAAAACAAAATGAAACACCCATGCAGTAAGCTATAAGCCAAGCCTCACTCAGAAGAGTGATTAGCTTATTGCTTAAAGCTTGTAGCCTAGTTGCAAAATTTTAAACACATGAAAAACAATAACAAACTCCTGCTTATATCAATGCTTGTTGTCTTTTGCATTTGTTTTAACTCTTGTAGAAAAAACGTCTACTTTAGCTCCGCTACAGTCTTCGACAGGGAACAATGGAAAGCCACAGAAATTGCCACATTTACCATTGATGTTAAAGACTGCACCCAGCCTTACGACATAAACCTACTGATAAGAAATTCAGGAAGGTATTCCTTTGCCAACTTGTGGATTTTTCTTACAACTGTAGACCCCGACAATAACATTTCAAAAGAAAAGTTCAACTGTAAACTTGCAAGAGAAGACGGCAAATGGCTAGGTCGGCGTTCTGCTGGGCATTTTGATAATACTATCCCATACAAAACAAATTACAAATTCAACAAGCCCGGAAAATACACCCTGAGCCTTGAACAAGGAATGCGCATAGACCCCCTCCCGGGAATAAGCGTAGTGGGCATACAAGTGATTTTTACGGAGCAATAAAAAACAATGGGAAAGAATAAACTCAGAAAATTCGAAGAAATAAACGCTCTTAACAACGTTGTTCAATGCACTTTTAAAGACGAACTCCCTAGCCCTGACGGACACCAGTTCAGAGGACAATGGAACAAACAACTATTCGGAAATGAAAACCCTCTAGTCCTAGAACTCGGATGTGGCAAAGGCGAATACTCCATAGAACTAGCCCGAATATTCCCCAATAAGAATTTTATCGGAATCGACATAAAAGGCGCACGAATATGGAAAGGCGCTAAAGAAGCCGACAAAGACAAAATTACAAATGTCGCCTTCCTGCGCACTCGAATCGAGTTCCTAAACTTCTTCTTCGCCGAAAAAGAAATCGAAGAGATATGGCTAACATTCCCAGACCCACAAATGAAAAAAAACACCAAGCGTCTTACATCCTCCTTCTTCATGAAACAATACGCATCAGTACTGAAACCAAATGGTATTGTGCACCTGAAAACAGACAGCAACTTTCAATATCAATACACCAAAGCACTTGTCGAAAAAAACAATCTCAGCATAGTAGAACAACACCAAAATATATACGACCAGGCACAAAACACAATCCTCACCAACATTAAAACATACTACGAAAAACAATGGCTCGACAGAGGAATTACCATAAAATACATCGCTTTCAGCTTGGACAAGAAACAACAAGAGTGGCAAGAACCAGACATAGACATAGAGCCTGACAAGTACCGTAGCTTCGGGCGCTCGGCCAAAGATTTGTAAGAATTGAAACTCGAAATTGTACATACCAAAGACTCCTCGCTGACACTCTACAACAAAGAGCTGGACGAACACTACCACTCCGTTCATGGCGCAAAAAACGAGTCGCTACATGTTTTTATAAACAGCGGACTACAACAATGCGCTGCAAACCCAATAAATATATACGAAGTCGGGTTCGGAACAGGGCTAAATGCATACTTAGCTATAGAATGGGCAGAAAAAAACAAAAGAAAAATAAACTACTTCGCTGTAGAAAAATACCCTCTTCCAAAACAGATAATAAACACCCTTGCCAAACAAAATGGTATCGACAGCGAACTGTACAAGCGCATTCAGGCAGAAGAATGCTCAACAGAAAACGTACAAGTGAGCCAGCATGCTAACTTCCGACTCGTTCATGACGACTGCCTAAGTCTGGATTTAAGTAGCCTTCCGCTCTTCGATGTAATATTCTTCGACGCCTTTGCCCCCGACAAGGAAGTGACAGACAAGGAGCTGTGGAGCAGCGAACATTTCAAAAAAATATACGAACACTCCAACGAAAAAGGGATATTCGTAAGCTACTGCGCCAAAGGTGCAGTGCGAAGAGCCCTCGAAAGTGTGGGATATAAAATGGAGCGCATACCTGGCCCCGTAGGAAAACGGGAAATGCTGAGAGGAAGAAAACTTATTTGAAACCACAAAAAAACGCCCCAACCTCTAGCCACTTCGCCATAAAACCCCAAAACTCATACAACACCCTCAACCACATCTGCCACCAGCGCCTCAATAATTCTATCCTCCGCCCTGAAAGGCTCTATTGCACTCAGGCCAAGACTATCAACCGCCAAGGATATTAACTCATCGGAACTCATTGTCGCCGTCCCCTCCTGCGCAGCATAGCTCTTGCCACAATCTAGCAAAACCGACCGCGGCAATAGCCCTATCAGCTCAGAACCATTTACAGACACCCCATATTCCTCCGCCAGAGTCCGGACACTTTCGTAAACATCAAATAGCGTTAGCGCCGAAACGTCAGTAATATTAGTAGACACCTGCGAACAAGCATAAGCATCCATATACCAAGCTATCGCCTTTAGCCCTTTTAGCCGAAGGAGCTTATCTTCAGAAAACATCCTGCTCCCACTCGCTCTTATTCGGCAAGCGATTTTATGGGCTATCTCCTCCGACTTTGTGCTTAGATTTACGTTGAAGGCTATCAGAAAATCCCTTGCGCCAATCACGGTACAACCCGTTTTGTAGTTAAACTCCTTCGGACCATAGTCTGCATTGCAGGAGCCTTGCGCCATTCGCGCTGCCAGCCCCTCGTACTCGCCTTTTCTAATTTGCTCCAACCGCCGGCGAGCCTCGGACTTTGCCGACCTTTCGTACATAAAAACAGGCACACCCAGCTCCGTGCCAACCCTCTGCGCAAGAGCATTAGACATACCGACCACCTCCGCCATGCTAACATCCGAGATAGGCACAAGCGGACAGACATCCGTTGCCCCAATGCGTGGATGTTCGCCCTGCTGCACTCGCATGTCTATAAGCCTACAAGCGCAGCTCATGCCTCGGAACGCTGCTTCCACAACAGCATCCGGAGCACCCACAAAGGTCATCACCGTCCGGTTAGCATCATAGCCACTGTCTACATGCAGGAGTTTCACCCTCGCCACAGACCTTATGCTGTCAGCAATCTGACTTATTACATCAGCATCCCTACCCTCGCTGAAATTCGGTATACACTCTATTAGTTGCATATATTTAGTATCTGTCCATAATGTCGGGAGTCTGAACTATAAAGTTAAAATCTCAAGGCTTGCCCTTCTGTATACTGGGAGTTTGTGAATTGGGAGTTTACTTGTGTAAATGATTAATTCGCAAAGTGAGTATAACGCAGATGTTGGACTTTATTTACAGTTTCTATTTTGGATACGCATATTCGTCGGGATTGTAGGCGCTAATTCGGTCCAATATTTCCTGCTGATTTTCCGTCAGACACAACAATTCAGAATACACCGTACCCTCCGCAGCCTTGCTTATAAGGTTCCACAGGGGTAGCTCTTCGGACCAGCGCTTAATGCCAAACAGAATCATCGGAGAGACATGTTTCTTATGCCCGTGCGTGTTGTATGGAGCATAATGATTTTGCGTAGCATCTTGGAATATCTCCTGAATTGTGCCAGCGCTTCCGGGTGCAAAGATAACCCCATGCTTAGCAATGGCAAGCAGCCCATCCTCGCGCACACTGTTGGCAAAATACTTAGCAAAATGCGTTGCAAAAGGAGAGGGTGGCTCGTGCCCATAAAACCATGTGGGAATACCGATACTCATCACCTCCTTGTTCTTTCCTGTCGGGATGGGATATTTCTCCATAACCCGCCAAGCCCTGTGCAGCCAGTCCTTGTCGGCATATTCACGCCCCTTAGCTGCGCCTTGCGGACGGGTTTTCATATCGCCGATAGCACCAACAAGCTCAGCCTCCGACCTGCACGCAAAGTAAGCGCCAAGGTGCGTTGCCTCCATCGCCCCTGGGCCACCACCACTCACCATCAGAAAACCCCGTTTGGTGAGCTGCCGCGACATCTTAGCTATCTCCTCGTAATAAGCATCTTGTCGCTCCATGGAGTGCCCACCCATAATAGCAACAACCTTGCGCCCAGCTATCGCCTCGTCCAAAGCATCGCTTATACTATGGTCGTGCAACCTTCGGGCAAGGCTCACACGGATGGACGGAGTCTGCTCCATGCCGTTCGCCACAAAATCCGCGTAAACCTTATAGTCAAAGGTCTGCTGATACCCATCTTCGACATCAACATCAAAACCAGCAAACAACTCGCCCACAGAATACAGCGCCGATTTGTGTATTCTGAAAGGAAGGTCCTCTTGGTTCATAATCACCATCCCCCCGGTGGACGTAATGTGCCCCGCAAGATGCTTGTCCATGTCGCATCCCAAAAAAAGACTACCCTCGAATACCAGCTCCGCAATCTTGTCGGCAAGCCCCTGTATGTCGACCTCCTGCACTGCACATGGCCGCAAAGCCCCCGAAGATATCCATGCCTCAAAATCGTTCAGATTGTCTATCTCTCTCATGTGTTTATTTTTTAAAGCTATAAACGATAAGCCGTAAGCAATAAGCCGTAAGCCCTAGGCATATAGCTTATAGCTTAAAGCGTACTGCGTATAGCATATAGCTATTGCAGTAAACCGCTCAAAGATAAGCATCTTTTGCAAAATCTTAGCAATTGTAAGTACATCCATAGACATCGCCATTTTGGCGAAGCGCAAAAAGAGAACTTTTCTTCAATCGCCATTTTGGCGAAGCACAAAAAGAGAACTTTTCTTCAATCGCCATTTTGGCGAAGCACAAAAAGAGAGCTTTTCTTCGATCGCCATTTTGGCGAAGCACAAAAAGAGAACTTTTCTTCAATCGCCATTTTGGCGAAGCACAAAAAGAGAGCTTTTCTTCAATCGCTATTTTGGCGAAGCACAAAAAGAGAACTTTTCTTCAATCGCCATTTTGGCGAAGTGCAAAAAGAGAACTTTTCTTCGATCGCCATTTTGGCGAAGCACAAAAAGAGAACTTTTCTTCGATCGCCATTTTGGCGAAGTGCAAAAAGAGAACTTTTCTTCAATCGCCATTTTGGCGAAGCACAAAAAGAGAACTTTTCTTCGATCGCCATTTTGGCGAAGTGCAAAAATGATTTATAAGGTCTTAGTTTCAGATTATATGCATTGGAATGCCGTAGCGAGGGCTTCAGGCTCGACAAAACGAGGGGTTTCTGAAGAGTAGAGGTGCAATGCATTGCGTTTGAATATAGCTAAGCGTCTGTTTTGAAGAGCTTGGAGTGCGTAGCAGGCTAGCAGATGTATGTTTCGGGTTGAATCTATGTTTTGTAATGTTTTGGTTAAAGTTTCATGGTGTACCAAACATGAGAGGGCGTCCCAAAAGGACGCCCTCTTACAAAGTACCTACAACAAATTGTGGAACTTTAGCAATACTATTACTTCAAATTAAGTTTTATTTCGCATTTCAAGCTTTTACCGCTAGGTTCAATGGCTATGGTGCCTGCACTTCCGGATTCGGAGTATTCGAAGGTCACATTTTTCGTTCCGACGCTTTCCTTGATTTTGTCCTCTGATATATCTTTCAGGTTTGGTACAAATATGATTGAAGGTTCTTTGCTATTAGCATTTTCTGTCCACGAGCACGAGAAGTCGCCCGTTTCAAAGTCGTAATGGTAGTCTATCAACTTCCCAGACACTCTTTGTGGATATGGGCGCACCAGAACGTCTTTGAAGTATGGAGATTTTTCTGCATCTTTATAATATGCCCAAAAAGTGTTGCTGAATTTATGTCCTTCGATTACACCAACAAGGTGCTTTGCGGTTTCACTAACATTCTGAGCATCGCCATGCAGGGCTCCCCATTCGCCTATTAGTATTGGCATATTCAGTCGTTTTCCACTTTCAGCAATACGGTCGAATATAAACTCTACTCTGTCGGTGCTAGGGTTTCCAATTTCTTTGGTGTCAACCACCAGGTCATATCCATGTGCCGCATAAGCTACAAGGGTGTCGCGACTTCCGTCGGACAATTTCAGGGGTTCGAGGGCTGTGCGTACTCCCGTATTGACAAAGTAATTATGATTTAGAAATAGGATGTGTTTGGAGTTAACTTCGCGAACTGCGTTTGCCACTTTTTGGTAGAATGGCTGTAATTTCTGGGTTTCAAAGGCTGCACTAAGGTCATATACAGCATCTACTACGGCAGAGAATTTATCGCGACTTTCTACTATTTTTAGAGCTTCCATGCGCGAGTCTTCAGTGCTCCACATTGCTTCTAGTTCTTCTGCCGACGGGGGCATCTTGCCTGTTGTTTCAGCATAAACCTTAGCAAAGGCTCCCAACATCATTGGCATTACAGCTTGTGCCTCCGAGCCCATGAATGGCTCGTTCATGATATCATATCCAATAACTGTAGAATTGTTTGCGTAGCGTTTTGCTATGTGTTTCCAAAGATTTGCGTAGTGGTCTTGTATTCCAAGACCGTCGGAGGCGGGAGTGTTCGCCCAAAAGTTGTCAAATGAGGTTTGTACTGCTGGGCTTATAAGGTAGGAGTCGCTCCACACGGCGCCTTTGTAGTGGGGCTTACCTCCGTCTATAGTAGCCCATTCTGGTGCACCGTCTGCGTACTTCGAGCCGTACAGGTCTTGATGCATATCAAGAAAAACATAAAGGCCGTTGTTAGTTGCCCACTGTATGCGTTTATCAACCTCTTGGAGATATTCCTCGTTATACTTTCCTGGTTCTGGCTCAAGGGCATCCCAGATTATACCAAAACGTATGCAGTTGAAACCATACTCTTTGAATTTCCTGAAGGTTTCTTCGCCCTGTGCTGGCATATACTTTTCTTCAGGGTTCTTGCTGATAAAGTTTATACCGCTAAGCATTACTTGCCTGCCCTCTTGGTCAACAAAAGCCTGTCCGTCAATTTTTAGGAAAGCGTTTTCTTTTTTTTCCTCGATATTGCCACATGCCATAATTAGAGGTAGTACAAGCAGTGAGAATGAAAATCGTAATAACATCTATGTAAGTTTTAAATTTATAAATATAAAATATCTGCAAAACAAAAGTGTCAATTCTAGTATTGATAATAAGAGAGGGCTTCTAGAATTAAAATTGCTCATGAAACAGTTACTTTTTTGCTTCGTAAGTAAATTTGTAAAGATTTGACGGTTTGCTGTAGTCGTCTGGGTAGTTACTTGGGTCTTGTGTTGAGAGTAGGATGCTTACAAACATTTTGTTTGCTGTCAGCTCCTCGATAATAACACGAGTATCAAAGGTATTGATGCCAAAGAATGCTCCTTTTGAGAATTCTAGCCATGTTGCGTCTTCGAATACTTTTGTTTCGACCTTTGCGCTTCCTTCAGCTCGCACATCAACTGTCAGGTTGCCAGTGTGCAAGGTGTAGGTTCCGTCATTAACAGCAGAGAAGGTGGCTACGGCTAGTCCTGTTTCTTGAGAAAATGCGACAGCAGTACTGGTCATTGCAGCATAGCTCCAGCTTGCCAAAGTTTTACCGTTTTTAGGATTAACTGTGTACTTGCCACCGTCGAAGAATGTGAATTCGTTATCGTACTCATCGCCAAGTCCAAACATTGCTAATGCTCCACCTGGTGCTAGCTGGATAACTTCTCCATCAACGCCGTAGACTCCGTCATTCTGGTTGCTACTAGCTTGGCTCAAAACCCATGTTTTACCTGTTGTTGCATCTGTGCCTCCTGTCAATAATTCTTCTTTCGAAGCGACGATTGAGATTTCTTTTGTGGTGCTCGATTCTCCTCCATCGCCTTTTGCTGTTACTATAACCGTGTACTTGCCAGACTTTGTGTATGTGTGCGATACTTCTTTACCATTGGCACTATTGCCGTCACCAAAATTCCATATAAATGAATTGGCATCCGAAGACATTGTATTGAAGTGCCAAATGTAAGAGTTGCTTTCATCAACATAAGGATACATTTCTATTATTGGGGCAGCAACATCGTCTTTGTTACATGAGTTGGCAAATATTATTATTGCAAAAACTGCCAATAATGCATAAATAGTTCTTTTCATTTGTATTGTTATTGTTAAAATTCTACATAGTGCCGCGCAGAGCTAGTGCTAAGAGCTTTCGCTCTGCAAGGCACACTTAAATCATTCAATCTACACCTTTTGTTAAAAATCAATCTTTTACATCCCACCACAGTTTTGTAGTGATGCGGTCTTCACCTTGTTCTTTTATGGCTTGCAAGTAGTTTGTTTTATTGATGTTTACTTCCGAAGATGGATACCTAAGTCTGGTAGGTAGCACGCCCTTGCTCACTCCCAAATCGTATGTTGGGGCGGTGCGCTTAGGGAGAACTGGGTATCCGGTACGTCGGATGTTGCTCCATGCTTCCATGCCATTTGGCATTACTGCCAGCCACAGCTGAGTGCTTATTTGTTCAAATTTCTGCTCGGTAGTTCCAGTCAGTGTGGCATAACTATTCGAAGATATATAATTACTTGTCTCGTCTTCGCCGATACTCCACTGACTATGTGCACTGCGGATTGCTTTTTCGTACATCTGGTCGGCATTCTCTGTCGAAAGACCAAACAATGCGGCTTCTGCTCTCAGGGCCCAGACCTCGCTTGCAGTAAGGAAATAAAGGGTAGATGCTTTTCCTACAAGCTTATCTGATGGGTCTGAAATGGTATCAATATTCCAATTTGACATTTCTAAATCGCCTAGTCCATTTGGTAGCCCGACATAACGCTCGTATTCATTAGGTTTTGCAAAGATAGGCAGGCGTGGGTCATCAAGTTCTTTTAACTTGTCTATAATAAATCCACTCATTTTCCATTTCGAATAATCATATTGGCCATAAGTGGGGTTCATTAGTTCCTCTACCTCCGAATCGGAGTTGGTGAGTTTTACATCTTGCGAGTGTTCTTCTATAAGAGGTTTTGACAAACAATTTTTCACGGTTTGCTTAGCCAGAGCTTCGTCGGCAAAACGCACACGCATTGCGTAGCGCAGGCGTAGAGAATTAGCAAAACGCACCCAGTTGTCAATATTATTATCAAAAATTGGGTCAGCACCAGGGTATCCATTTTTTGCTTCAGCAGAGCTTAATACTTCAACAACATCTCCTAGTTTATTAATAGCATCTTTATATATCGCTTCGACAGGGTCATATGCAGGGTGCATAATGTTGTCTTGCCCCAATCCTCCTTCCAGATATGGAATGCTACCGTATGCATCAGACAGTTGTACAAGATTAGCAAGAGCAATAACTTGATTCATGGCATAACGTGTAGGGTTTTCTTTGTCGCCACCTGGCTCTGTCATATGCATAGCTCCTCTTACTAGCCGTATAGGTCCATAGTAAGCTTCCTCGAACACAACTTTATATTTGTCTGATGTAAAGTTGTCGTAGTAGCGGTCATAAAATATACTATTGCTCTGTCCTGTATAAAAATGAGCGTACTGAGTTGCAAAAGGAAACTGTAGCCATTTATAGCTTCGTAGTGTTTGTCTACAAGCATTGGCAAACAGGTATTCGTCATCAACATCTGTAACGCTGTTAGGGTCTGTATTAACCGTCGCGAAATCGTCGCCACAAGAGTTCATCGCTAACATCAGAAGTAGTATTAACGAGCATTTATTTATTGATTTTATAATTATATACATTGTCTTCTTTTTTTTACTGATAATTAGAAATTCACCTTTAAATTAAATCCATAACTAGTGGTAGAAGGCAAAGAAAGATGTTCCAATCCATTTCCTACATTGCCACTACTGTACCCCGACTCTGGGTCAAAATGATCCATGGCACGATAGAAGAAGAATAAATTTCTACCTACCAATGAAAGGCTTATGTTGTTAATTGGAGTGCTTGCAAACCACTTAGATGGCATTTTATATCCGATTACTAGTTCTCGTAGGCGTACGTTCGTTGCATCTTGTATCCATTCAGCTCCAATTTCTTCGTTATAAAGATTGTACCAACGCATGGATGGGTCGATAGCTACGGTGTTTGGTTTGCCATAGACTTCACTTATTCCTGACTCGACATATCCTCCAGTCCCAGCAATCCACTCTTCGCGTCCTTCGAGGGTTTCTGCCCCCGTTCCGAATAGTGCCATATAAGCCTTTCCCCACGAGTAGATATCGCCTCCCATTTGCATGTCTATTAAGAAGCTGAGGGACCAATTTTTGTACGAGAACTGATTTGACAGTCCTCCAATCCAGTCTGGATTTATATTGCCCATAGCTTTATATTCGCCTGCTTGAGCGTATCCATCTTTATCTATCAATTTATTGCCAAATGCATCACGCTTAAAATCTGTGGTATAAATTTCTCCATAAGGATGGTCAGGACGAGCCTGTATACTAACCCCGAAGTCTTCAGCAAGTTGCAAGAATTCCATATCTCCATAAAGCTCAATAACTTCAGAATAATTTTTCGACCATGTTAAAATCACATCCCAACTAAAGCCACTTTCTGTGCTTACTGGCGTTCCATTGACTTGAACCTCCATACCGTTATTTTTTATTTTGCCTGCATTCATCTTCCGTGTTGCATATCCTGTTGATGGCGCCAAGTCAACGTTCATAATTTGATTATCGGAGATGCTATTGTAGTAAGTAAAATCAAAAACCAAGCGATTATTTAGCAACACTAGGTTTGTTCCGATCTCATAGGAGTACGTTTCCTCTGGCTGTAGGTCTAAGTGAGGTAGCTGTCCGCCAATACCTGCCAATGGATAGTTGGTTTGAGTTTGAAGGATGCTATAATATTTTGAGATCTGATAAGGTCCGGTATCATTTCCCACTTTTGCATAAGAGGCACGTAATTTACCAGAGTTCAGCCAGTTTAAGTTAAGGTTGAAAGCCTCGGTAAATAAGAAGCTTAGGTTCTCAGAATGATAAAAGTACGAGTTGTTTTTTAGAGGAAGAGTAGACGACCAATCGTTACGCGCTGTTACATCTAGATATAGGTAATTCTTATATGACAGATTTCCCAATCCATATATAGAATACACCTTCTTCTTAGACTGATATGCCCCAGTTCCAAAATATTGGTAATTAGAGACATTATACAGACCTGGCACCTTCATGCCACTGCCACTCTGAGAAATACTGCTATACTCATTGTAGCGGTAGTTTCCTCCAACACTTAGACCAAAGGCAAAGTCATCTAATTTTTTACTGTAAGAACCAAGAAAATCGGAGTTCCACTCCATCGAACTAGAGGCCCCGCTGTTCATAATTCCTTCACCAAGATTGCCGTCCGAGGACCTTCCTGGGTTCTCGTGAGATTCATACTTACTACTGACATTGTCTAAACCCGAACGAAGCATTAAATCAAAATTCTTAAACACATCCCATTTCATAGAAAACATTCCTTGGAATCTATCTTTTTTGTCGGCATTGTAAATATTGTCTAACACCCAATAAGGGTTTGAGAATGTATTATCTACTGTCCATTTATTGACCTCGCCTTTCTCATTTATTGTATTGTTTTCCAACGATTCTAAAGAGATATTGCGAGGTAGAATAGCAAGTGTTTGAATTATATTAGCTCCATCCTCTGCGAGAGCTGGACGGTTTTTCACATTCGAGCGTATATAAGTTATTTTAGAATCAAACTCTATTTTCTCGCCAAGCTTTGAGAATCCACGCAAGTTGATAGTTTGCCTAGACAGATTATTGTTTGGCACAATACCTTTGGAATCTTGGTTGGTTAGGGAAGCTCGAAAGTTAGTTTTATCATTGCCTCCATCAAAAGCAACTGTATTGGTAAAACTGTTGCCCAAACGAAGAAATTCTTTGTATGGATTGGCTTGTTTCGACATCACCTCCTCCTCTCCTAGCCAGTTAACTTTCGTTTGTCCGTTTATTTTTTCTCCGTAACTCCAAACCCAAGGATGGTCGTTTGCTGGGCGTTGTGGAGTCCCTGTCAACCCTGGATATTGTTCAAATGCGCCTTGTGTATAATCGTACTGAAAATCAGGCGTTACCATAGGAGTCTCTAGGCTTACTCCAGAAGACCAAGATATACCTATTCCTTTTCTATTCTTTCCTTTTTTTGTTGTTATCAGTATTACTCCATTTGCGCCACGCGAGCCGTATGCAGCTGCGGCCCCTGCTCCTTTCAGTACGCTCATTGACTCTATGTCTTCGGGGTTGAGGTCTGCCAGGGCATCGCCACTGTCCCTACCTCCCCAACGTCCTGCTCCACCATAACCTGCATCCATGGGAATACCATCAATAACAAACAAAGGGCGATTGTTACCTGTTATAGACGACACTCCTCGTAATACTACCCTCGACGAGCCATCGACACCCGTAGGTGACTTGGTGATTTGTAATCCTGACACCTTTCCTGCCAGTGAGTTAATGGGGTTGTTTTCTTTAGCGTCGTTTATTTCGTTGGCTCCAACTTGTGTAACAGAATATCCTAGAGAGTTTTTATCTCTTTCTATGTTCAATGCTGTAACCACCACCTCTCCAAGGGCTTGTACGTCCTCGCCTAACACTACATTCAGCACAGTTTTCCCTGCAACAGCTTGCTCTTGTGGCTGGAATCCGATAAACGAAAAAGTAAGTATTACATTATCATCATCAACTACAATGTTATATTTCCCATCGATGTCAGTAATAGCTCCTTTGCTAGTGCCTTTTATCGATACGACAGCGCCAGTAATTGGCTCTCCGGCCCCATCTGTCACTGTCCCACTAACATTTTTCTTTCCCTGTTCTTGTGTCGATTCTACAGGGATTTCAAGCATTGAGGGGGCTTTGGCACTCTTGTCTTTAAGGATTACAACTTGACGGTCATAAATCTTGTAGGTGTTTTCTGTCCCCTTAAAAACTTGATCGAGGATTTGCTCAATGGTTTTATTCTCCATTTTTACACTTACCTTTCTGTCCAAATCTACGATAGCCTCGTCGTATAAGAGTATGAACTCGCTGTTTTCTTCAATCTTCTCAAAAACCTCTTTAACACTAGAGTTCAGAAGATTAATAGTAAGCTTAGTTTGTTGGAAATAGGTATTTCCTGTGGCCGATACCGTCAGCCACGAGAGCAAAATAACTGCCAGAAATTTCATTTTTGGAAAACTCTTCCTTGTAAAATTTCCGTCACAAACGATTCCTTGTCCGTTTTTTTTCATAATTTTACGGTGTTAGATTAATATAATTCTTTTTTTAACTACGAGAATCGGCAAACCCGCCAGTTTGTCGATTCTCTTTTTTTATCAACTTTTGTCGTCATTTTTACTGATTGTTATTTTGTCGTCTTCTACTTCATAACTAATTTGTGCCACATCAGACAAGGCTTTGACCACGTCTTCCAAGGAGCTCTTTAGGTCAAGCTTTCCTGATATCTTCTTATCTGATTCCAAAACTCCTGGCGCAAACATGAAGCTAGCGTTATAGTAGCGCTCCAACTTTGAGAAGACCTCTCTCAGAGACTGCTTGCTAAACTGAAACCATCCTTCCGTCCATGCAATATAAATATCAGCATCAGGCTCGTCGGCTAAAACGATACTTTCTGCACCTTTACTGAATGTTGCCTTCTGAAAGGGTTTCATTACGATACCTTTTTTGCCCAAAGAAAAAGTGGAGTTCTTGGAGAGCTCTACCTTGCCTTCAATCAATACGGTTTCAATATTATTATCTGCTGGGTAAGCCGACACATTAAAGTGCGTTCCCAAAACCTTCACATCCAAATCATTGACACTCACAATAAAAGGAAGTCCAGTATTCTTAGTAACCTTAAAACAGGCTTCCCCTTCAAGAAAAACTTTGCGACTATTTCCAGAAAATTCAGCCGGAAATGCAAGTTTACTTCCTGCATTCAACCACACCTTTGTGCCATCGACCAGCAAAAGTTCCGAGCTTTTTCCATATGGGACAATGACCTCATTCATCTTAACCTCCTTATCATCTGAAGGGTCATTTTGCGACAGCTCGATTGTTTTCTCGTCATTTATTACAATTTCATTGTCATTATTAATGGCAATGGTAGATTTGTTTTTTTCAAGCACATGCTCCTTGCCATCAGCTAGTAGCAACATAGCTTCGCCGTTGTTGCCTATCGAGTCAGAACTTGCAAATTGATACTCCTGATTATTGTTCCCAAAGCGAATAAGGCTAAGTACGCCAACAGACATTATCAACACAAACGACGCTACAACTGCGAGTCTTCTATGTAATTTCACTACGCGAGTTCTTTTTGCATACATCTGCTCAAATCGTTGGATATTATGCCAAATCCTGAAGACCTCATCCTCCGAAAGTCCATTTGTAGTATTATGCAATGTCAGAATAAGGCTTCGAGCTTCTTCTTCGGTCTTGCTCATTTCAGGATGCTCCGTTAGAAATTTCTTCCATGCAGTGTCGTTATCCTCATTCAGCACCCACGCCACAAACAGCTCCTCGTCTAACAACTCCTCAACTGTATATTTTATATATTCAATCTTCATTTATTATATTTTACGGCTAATAGTTTACTCTGCATTTTGATTAAATGACTGATTATTTATCTCGCAAGCTTTTAAGCCTCCTATATAGAGTCTGTCTATAAAATCCAAATCTGCGTTACACTCACTTTGTGAATTAGTCATTTACACGAGTAAACTCCTAATTCACAAAGTTTCGCAAGCATTGATCTTTCTAGTTCAGACTCCCGACATTATGGACAGACACTATATATAGAAAGACAGAGCATGATGTTTTGTGGACATAAAATTGATTATTTTTCGAGCTTGCTTAATATTTCTGTAATATATTATTTGCATAATATTTTGCGATCCGAAAATATAATATTAACTTAGTGGCAATATTAATGAGAACCAAACAAGATTATAAATTAAAGATTTAGAAAATGAGTAAACTTACACGTCGTGATTTTATGCGAAACACAGCCTTAGCAGGAGCAGGGCTAACAATTGTGCCATCAAGCGTAGTGTCTGGACTGGGTCATAAAGCCCCCAGCGACAAGTTGAACATCGCCGGAATAGGTGTTGGAGGAATGGGCGCCGCCAACCTAAAGCAACTTGAGTCTGAGAATATTGTGGCACTTTGTGATGTCGATTGGAAATATGCGGCAAAAACATTCGACAGATATCCAAAAGCAAAAAGATTTATGGATTTCAGAAAAATGTACGATACCATCAGCAACGAAATAGATGCCGTTGTCATTGCTACTGCTGACCACACCCATTGTATATCTGCTGCCCATGCAATGACATTGGGCAAGCATGTATATGTTCAGAAGCCTCTTACCCATTCGGTGTATGAATCAAGATTGTTGACCAAACTTGCAGCAAAGCATAAGGTTGCAACGTCAATGGGCAACCAAGGCTCGTCGGGAGACGGTGTTAGTCTTGTCTGCGAATGGATTGCGAATGGCGAGATAGGCGAAGTTACAAAGGTAGAGACTTTTACAGACCGTCCGATATGGCCTCAGGGGCTGAATACTCCCGAGTCATCAACTTACTATGACGTCTCTAAACTTAATTGGGACTTGTTTGTAGGTCCAGCTAAAATGCGTCCTTTCAATGAGATATATCACCCTTGGAATTGGCGTGGCTGGTGGGATTATGGCACTGGAGCTCTTGGCGACATGGCATGCCACATCCTCCATCCTGTATTTGTCGGACTTGAATTAGGATATCCTTCGAAAGTGCAAGGGAGTTCGACGCTACTCCTCAACGACTGTGCCCCATCGGCACAACAAGTCAAGTTGATATTCCCAGAAAGGAAGCCTAGCAAGAACATGAAGATTAATCTTCCCGAAGTAGAGGTAACTTGGTCAGATGGTGGCATCAAGCCTTTCCTTCCAGAAGGCTGGCCAAGTGGCAAAGATCCGAACAATGAAGGGGGATACGTTTGTTTCCACGGCACAAAAGACAAAATAATCTGTGGATGTTATGGCAGAGAACCTTGGTTGATATCGGGCAAAACGCCGAAATCTCCAGAATTTAGAAGACGGATTAAAACCTCCCACGAAATGGATTGGGTAAGAGCTTGTAAGGAATCGGCTACCAACCGCACCGAAACAGCATCTCCATTCTCAGAGGCAGGTCCATTCAACGAAATGGTAGTTATGGGCGTTCTTGCTGTAAGACTTCAAGCCCTTAATAAAGAATTGGAATGGGACGGCGAGAACATGAAGTTCACAAATATATCCAGTAGCGAGGAAATAAAGACTTGCGTGAAAGACGGATTCCATATCACCGATGGAGATCCATCTTTTGACAAAACATGGACAAAACCAATATCCGCAACGGAATATGCAAACGAGCTTATCAAGCATACTTACCGCCAAGGTTGGGAACTTCCTCCAATGCCATAAGAAATACTACCTTATCAAATACATCAAGCTCGGCAATATGCCGGGCTTTTTTTGGTAGTGCTGATGCGCTTGTCTATGATACATATAAATTTCCAATGAGCAAGGATGCATAAAGAACAAAACTGTATACTATCTTCGCACATGAAAACGAGCCATGAGAACCATGCCTCGCACACACGAGCATGATTATATTGGCAAGATACATCTGACAATTAAAAAACAAAATATAAACAGATGAAACCTTCATGCAGTAGGCAGGAAGCTATAAGCCTAACTACACACAGGAGGATGATTAATAAACCAGCAAAAACCTAAAGCCTATGGCTTACAGCTTATTGCATAAATATAAACGGATGAATTATTACAAATATTAAATTGATACAAGATGAAGAAAATAGGTCTTTTCTACGGTAGCGACACTGGAAACACTGAAGGCGTTGCTAAACAAATTGCGAGCCTACTGGGCAACAACAACGTTGATGTAATAGACGTTTCAAAATCCGAAACATCTGATTTTGAACAATACGACAGGCTCATACTAGGAACATCAACAACAGGAATTGGCGATCTACAAGATGATTGGGACTCGGCAGTGGCTAAACTTAAAGAGGCAAATCTCGACGGGAAGCTTGTTGCCTTATTCGGGCTTGGAGATGCCGAAACATATCCCGACACCTTCGTAGACAGCATGGGACACCTATACGAAGCAATAAAAAATAAGGGTTGCAAAATAATAGGAGCAGTCCCTACTGACGGCTACGAATACGACGATTCTATTGCTGTAATTGAAGGACAGTTTGTTGGCTTGGCAATAGACGAAGACAACGAAGAAGATAAAACAGAGGAAAGGATTGGTAATTGGATCAATTCAATAAAAAAAGACCTTGTCTAGAGTCTGTCAATAAAGTCCGAACTGCGTTAATATTTTTGGATTTCAATCATTACCTTAAGGCTCATCTGCTCCCTATTAAGATGAGCCTTTCTCATGTATAATATTTCCTGAATATCTTAAACCCGAATATGCATTAGCTCACCTGCTACATGCTATAATCCATATAATCTGGGTTAAAAACTTCTCATACCCTAGTTACCTCCAACTGACAGCACAAAAGGAGCAAAGAAATCATATATTGTTTCTTTATCGAACGATCACATCAAATGCCAAGGTCCTACAAATCAGAAACAACAGACTGATTTAAATCTTTATCTACCAAGATTATATCAATAGGCTTCAGATTTAAATTGACCTTACGTTTTGCTCTAAGTTTTATTACGAACAAGTCCTTAGTTCCGCTCAAAGATTTTTTGTCACCCAAATTTACAAAGGTTGGATACAAAGACTTTACTCCATTGGTATGAAGTCTATCGTTGGTCAGGTTGGTAAGCTCGTCAGTTCCTAATTCCTCTATTCCTACAAACTCGTAATCCTGAGAGTTGTAAGGCAGAGCGAAGCTCAGGGCATTAACGGCTTGCAAGCCCACTCCTTTAATTCTTAATTCCACCATATCTCCTTTATCATAAGATTCTTTGGGATTTACTATCTCAATGTTTCCACTTAGCTGGACGGTGTCGCCATCCTCTATACCGCCATCCATTTGGATTGCCACATTCGAAATGTCATAGGCATCTATAAGTCCGTTTTTGTTAATATCGCCAATGCTGATATATCCTTCAAAATCAGCATCGCCCCTGCGCAATCCCGTATAGTTGATATATGAGGTTAAGTCATTGCCGTCTACCTTTCCGTCGTTATTAATGTCGCCAGGCGTATAGCTTGGAGTGTTAGGAATCTTGAACACGTACATCTCACGGCCAGATCCGTAATCGCCCGAGCCACGTTCTATTGATAGTTTGAGAAAACGTGCTGTTGGGGTACTATCAAATGTAAACACCTTAGTTTCGTTGTTGTTTGCCCATTCAAAAGCTCCAGCTTCATTCCAGCTTTTCTTGTCATTACTATAATAAACCTTTCCTTTTAGTAAAATTCCATTCTTGCCTTCTTTTCGGGGCAAGTATTGGAACTTCTCAAGGGTGTTGATGGTTCTAAGGTCTATCAACACATCAAAAGGGACAGCTTTTTCGCCCCATTTGGTATGCCAATTATTACCTTCGTCAAAATCGAAGAGCTTATTAGCCCCTGAGCTACCCTGGCTTGGAGCGCTTGCCTCTGCAACTACACCTTTTATAGCAAATTCCAAAGGATTTGATTTTGTTGTTGCTTCAAATGCAAACCAATCGGAATGCCCGTCTTTATTGACCGAACGAATATTGAATTCATATGCCGTTTCGGCATTAAGGCCTTCAAAGAGTAGCTCTGTCCCTTTGATTGTGGAGTAAAGCATATCATCAAGTTTTATTTCATAGTAATCGGCATTGTCAACCTTACTCCATGTGGGTTTTAGGGTATACGCTTCCGTGTTGCCATCACTTACAAATGCTGACTCTGGCGCTACCAAGACCCCTGTTTTTGCAAGAAGTTTGTCAGCTGGATTATACTCAAAACCTTCAATCTTGAGCGTGGTTTTGTTAGTTGTGATATCCGTTGGTGCTAGCTTAATAAGCAATTGTGGATTTTTCGGTATAACAACATTCTCAAAGTCACTCCCTTTAGTCGAGAACCTATTGAGGTTTGGCGCTATGTCATAATAATAGACGTTTTCTTTTTTATTAAAGTCGGATAGGGTCTTGACCTTTGCCAGTTTTACCTTCTTAGAGCCAATGATAGCCGACACTTTTGTAGGCATAGAAGTTGTATTGACTTTAAACTCCGTTGCCTTCTCTTGCACAAAACCCGAGAAGTCACCTTGCGTTTGATGTATGATAACATCTAGGTTTGTGCCATTTAGCTTGCTCTCAATTAGTGTTGTTGCGCTCTTCCCATCTCTATATTCTTCGGTTTTTCCATCATCGTCATATTCGGTAAACGACGAGTTCCCATCAGGATACAATTCGTAAATTCGCAATGCTTTGTCAATCTCGCCAACATTGTTATTATGCTTTGTCATTGGGATAATAGCTCCACTCTTTACAAACACGGGGAGCTTCCACAAGGGCGATGCAAAATCGTTTAAGATACGATTTCCTTCATACTCTTCGCCAGAGAGATAGTCAATCCAAGTTCCTTCGGGCAGATAGATACCATTTCGCACGTCATTCCCTTGTTCGTCTGCTTTGGTATCCTGATAAATCGGAGCTACTAAGAAGTAATCGCCGTACATGTACTGATATTGTGTTGTTTTGCCTAGTGTATAGTCGCTTGGGTACTCCAAAAACATTGCCCTCACCATTGGGAGTCCATCTGTCGCTTCTTTTGCTATACTATAAGCATATGGTATTAGCTCTGATTTCATTTTCAGATACATTCGATTTATTGACGTTACGGGCTCTCCGAAAGCATGAGGATATTTCTCGTTAGCGCCCCACCCATCCATGTTTAATTGCATTGGGGTGAAAGTTTTCCATTGAAAATCACGAGTATTAATAATCTGATTTTTGCCACCAAATATTCCATCCATATCTGAACATATATTAGGCATCCCCGACAAACCTGCTCCTATGTAAGTAGGTATGTGAAAGCGAATATATTCCCACGAGCCACCAGTTTGGTCGCCCGACCATATTCCTGCATAACGCTGTGTTCCTGCCCAACCATCAAGAGATATGATAAAAGGGCGAGCATTACTGCCATATTGCGGCATTATATTAGCAACATCGGCAAGCCCATTTAGTCCAAAAGAATAACCTGCTCCAACCCATGCCACATCGGTTTTTAAAACTCGCACTCCTGCATCTCGCACTTCCTTTACAATGTCGCGTTGCAACAAAGCCTCGACGTCTTCTTTTGGGTGTAAGTCCGATTGTGTCCACAGTCCTATTTCTACACCATTCTTGTGCGCATAATCCGCAAGTTTTTTTAAGTTCGCTATGTTTCCATCTAGGGTTTCGGCTTGTCCGTAGCCTGCTCCGTAACCATCATTTGGCAACAACCAGCCCAAGGGCATGTCGTGAGCCTTATATCTATCTATCACAGCACGAGCCGAGAACTGGTAATTGTCCTTTTCTCCATTCAATGACTCTTTTATTCCGCTATCGTCTTTCTGACTTTCTTTATAACGTTTCCCATCTTCAAACAAAAAGCCCTTCTCATCTTCTTTCCAATAATCTCTATTGTAAGCATTTAAGTGCCCTTCATAGAATCCGAATTTCGGCAAAAGTACAGGCTTGCCAGTCAGCTGATAGTAGTCGTTCAACAAGGCTATCGCTCCATCATTTATCATAAAAAAGACATCTAGATAGTCTGTTTCGTGAGACAAGCTTACCACTCCTTTTTCTGTAGCCCCAAAATCGTAGTTCCCTTTCTTAAAGGTATAATACATAACTCCGTAGCCATTGGTAGACCAATATAAAGGCACGGGCGAGGCTACTCCGCCATCAGTCCAACTGTTTTGATTTTCTATGGCAATAGTTCGTCCTTTGTGCGAAAAGCGGCCATTCTGCACCCCTCCGCCATAGAAGTACTCCTTAGCACCCTCTTTAAGGGTCAGTGTTACTCTCCCCTTCCCAAACAACACTGGCGCGAGCTCTTCTACAACAATTTTATCCGTTTTAATATTTTTAATTTGAAATAGACCCGTAGCTTTGTCGAACATTACTGCCACTTTGCTCGTCTCTATAAAAAATGATGCATCTGTTTCCTTCACAGTCAAGTGCGACAAGCCTCGTTTGGGATTATCTAAAAGAATATGAGCATCAGGGCTTGCTTCAGGACGACGCATCTCGCCACCAGCATTATCCTGAAAAATACGGAAGATGTTGTCTCCATAGAAAGAAAGAGTCATTGTTTGTTCCTCTGACAAGGAAACTACGACATCCGAAGAATTAATTTTCTTAACACCCTTGATTGTTTGTGCTTGCATATTCAGAAATGAACACAAGGACACGATAAGGAATATAAACGTATGCTTCATCAGGCTATTATTTATGTAATTAGATTTATACTTGTTACTGATTTAATTGCTATTATCACGATTTGCTAGCAAAATTAAGTAAAAATACGGAGAATCTTGCTCAACATTCTTAGAAAACGTGCATTTTATTAATGAAGCTCACTTTACCACCAGCACTCAAACAATTTTCAGGCATATTGCGCAATTGCAATTACACTTCCGTCAAACACATAATCCACCAACAACTCCAAAAACACAATATTCTACACACCAAAAGCTTACCCTCCAAACAAGTAATGAGCAATTAGGACACAATGCAGATATTGGACTTTATAGATGGGCTCTAATTATCCAAGATGTGAGAAGTTTTTAGTAGCTTTGCTAAAACCGATTAGGCTTAGTTACAAATTAATAAATATATGCCAAGTACATCACATAGGGGGGACATGATGCCGAGTTCCCCGATACGAAAACTAGTGCCACTAGCCAACAAGTCCAAAGAAAGAGGGATTAAAGTGCATCACCTGAACATAGGGCAACCCGACCTTCCGACCCCAAAGGTTGCAATAGATGCTATACGTAATATAGATAGGAAGATTCTTGAATATTCACCCAGCGATGGGATTTTATCTTTAAGGAAGAAACTCGCAAAGTACTACAATAGGTTTAAAATAGATGTTTCGGTAAATGACATAATAGTAACTTCGGGAGGAAGCGAGGCTGTCACTTTTGCATTTATGTCGTGCTTAGATCCAGGCGACGAGATAATAGTGCCCGAACCAGCTTACGCCAATTACGAAGCATTCGCAATAGTGGCTGGAGCAATAATCAAACCCCTGCCGACAAGTATTGAGAACGGCTTTGTGCTACCCTCCATCGAAGAATTTGAGAAATTAATCACCCCCAAGACAAAAGGGATTATGATATGCAACCCCAATAACCCTACGGGCTACCTCTACACAAAACAAGAAATGAATGCCATAAGAGATTTGGTGCTAAAGCACGATTTATACCTGTTCTCTGACGAGGTGTATAGGGAATTCTGCTACACTGGCGCTCCTTACATTTCGGCTTTCCACCTTGACGGCATAGAACAAAACGTGGTGCTGATAGATTCTGTATCAAAAAGATATAGTGAATGTGGAATCAGAATTGGAGCTCTAATCACAAAGAATCCCAGCGTGAGGCATAATGTAATGAAGTTCTGCCAGGCCAGGCTCAGCCCTCCCCTAATCGGGCAAATTGTGGCAGAAGCGTCCCTCGAAGGCACCGACGATTACCTTATGGACTCTTACAACGAATACGTTCAACGTCGCAAATGCCTAATCGACGGATTAAATCGCATTGACGGAGTATATTCACCCATACCAATGGGAGCTTTCTACACTGTAGCAAGACTGCCTGTGGACAATTCCGACAAATTCTGCGAATGGTTACTTTCAGATTTCGATTACAAAGGAGAAACCATATTTTTAGCTCCCGCTTCTGGCTTTTACACCACTCCTAATCACGGAACTAACGAGGTAAGAGTTGCTTACGTATTGAACGAAAAAGACCTTCGCAAATCTCTCAAAATATTGGAAGAAGCACTGAAAGTTTATCCTCATGTTACCTATTCTAAAACTCATTAAATCTGTGGGGGATGTTAGAATCAGAAGTCTGCTATAATTGATGTTTCTTCAATACACTTTCAAAAGTGATTTATCTGTTTCTGCAATCCCAATATTGCTTCCCAATACTCCACCAATATGCATATCAAATTGGTGGAGAGATCTTTGAATACAGCCTGTTATAACATAGTGGAAACTATATGAATGGAACTTCACTTCTTTTCTTCTCAACAATATAAATAGAGTCCGTCTACATAAATTTCTGACAAGATCGTTATAGAAGATTTTCTAATTCTTACTGCAACTACACTTTTTCTCTGTCCTTTTTACTACCTTTGTAGTAATTCTGCAAAAAGAAATGAATTTCGAGAGGATAAAAAAAATAATAAAAAGAAAGCACCATCTCATAATAAGAAGAGATAGCACTTTCGCAGTCGAAAAGCTTATTAAGTTTTCGGGTTTACATATAGTATTGGCAGGAGTATTGTTCTGCGCATTTATTGTAGTAGCAACAATATTTGCTACCAGATACCACAGTATGAGTCAATATTTTGGAGGAGTGGAAAACGAAGACCTACGCGAGCAATTAATTACATATCATAAAAAATTAGACACCCTTAAAAACAGCATCGTTTCGCGCGACAACAAGATGGAGAGCATCATGCTCGTGTTGTCTGGAAAAATCGATAGCTCCGCAAGGTCTACAGATGTACTAGCAAAAGTAAAAGCAACATATGACCCTGGCGACACGTCAATAATCTCAGGTAACAACTTCGTAGAAAGTCCCTTGATAGATCTACCCGAACAAGGACAAGCATTACCCGACTCGGGGTCCTACCCTCAACAGCTCGTCACATCCTCAAGTCTGAAACCCGTGAAAGAGATCAACTCATACCTCATCCCTCCGATGTATGGGTATATCTCCGCCCAGTACGACCCTTCAAAAGAGCATTTTGCCATAGACCTTGTAAGCGAAAACGAGGACACTAATATTGTATCTGTTGCAGACGGCACAGTTGTTATGTCTGACTACACACTACAAACAGGATACGTGCTTCTGATACGCCACGACAACAACCTAATCTCTGTATATAAGCACAACAAAAGTGCTTTAAAAAAGATAGGCGACAAAGTGAAGCAAGGAGAACTCATTGCCGAACTTGGAAACTCTGGAAGTCTTACCACTGGACCACACCTTCACTTCGAGCTGTGGCTAGGAGGAGAGCCTATAAATCCCTCCCATTATTTAAACTTTGAAAGATAGCTACATCAATGTCCAAATGTAAAAACATCGCAATCCTTGGCTCGACAGGTTCAATTGGCACCCAAGCCCTGGAAGTTATCAGAGAGCACCCAGAGCTTTTTAGCGTTGAAGTTCTTACTGCCAACACCAGTGCCGACTCATTAATTCTGCAAGCAAAGGAGTTCAAACCAGACTGCGTTGTCATTGGCGACGAGTCTTTATATTCAACTGTCGAGGCAGCATTATCTACCGACGACATAAAAGTATACGCTGGAACAGAGGCGCTGTGCCAGGTTACAACAATGAGCAACATAGACATTGTGCTAACAGCAATAGTGGGGATAGCTGGACTAAGACCCACAATTAGCGCCATCGGAGCTAAGAAGAACATCGCACTTGCCAACAAAGAGACCTTGGTTGTAGCAGGACATATAATAACCAAACTTGCAATAGAGAATAATGTAGATATTATACCTGTCGACTCTGAGCATTCGGCCATTTTTCAATGCCTCGTAGGAGAACACTTCAACAAGATATCTAAACTCATTCTCACCGCCTCTGGAGGTCCTTTCAGAGACAGACCCATAAACACATTAAAAGAGATAAGTGTCAAAGAAGCCCTTGCGCATCCAAACTGGAACATGGGAGATAAAATAACCATCGACTCAGCAACTATGATGAACAAAGGGCTAGAAGTAATAGAAGCAAAATGGCTGTTTGCGGTCGAGGCGAAGGACATCGAGGTTGTTGTACACCCTCAAAGTGTCATCCACTCGGCAGTACAATTTGAAGATACCTCAGTGAAAGCTCAGATAGGGCTCCCAAACATGAAAATACCAATCCAATATGCCATGTCCTTCCCAACAAGGCAAAAGTCGGATTCCTCTTCGTTCAGCTTCTTTGACTATCCTAATTTGACTTTCGAGAAGCCAGACTTAGTCAAATTCCCTTGCCTTGCACTAGCTTTCGAAGCACTAAATAGAGGAGGTAGCACTCCGTGCGTGCTAAATGGAGCAAACGAAGAACTTGTCGATAAATTTTTAAGAGGAGAAATTAAATTCGACGACATTCCCAAAGCAATAGAAATTGCTATAAATACGATACAACAAATCGACAATCCATCATTGGAAGAGTGTGTGGAACTCGACAAAGAAACTAGAAAATTAATAAAAACGATAATAAAATAACAGAATGGATATTTTAATGCGAGTTGTTCAGCTCATTGCAAGCCTGTCTATATTGGTGATTATACACGAATTAGGACACTTTATGTTTGCGAAATTATTTAAATGTAGAGTCGAGAAGTTTTACTTATTTTTCGACCCTTGGTTCTCATTGTTTAAGAAAAAAATTGGCGATACAGAATACGGAGTTGGCTGGCTCCCCTTAGGCGGATATGTCAAGATTTCGGGAATGATTGACGAGTCTATGGACAAAGAGCAAATGAAAGAAGAACCGAAAGCATGGGAGTTCAGATCGAAGCCTACATATCAGCGCTTGCTAATAATGCTAGGAGGCGTGATGATGAATGTTATTGGAGCATGCATAATATACGTAGGCATAAGTTATTGTTACGGCGAAACATTCCTACTAAACAAAAACGCCAAGTATGGAGTTGTAGCATCGGCGCCTGCAAAAGATGCTGGATTTATGGATGGCGACAAAATTATATCCATAGATGGGAAGAGCCCTTACAAATTTTCAGAAGTAGCATCAATGATTGTACTAGACCACGCCAAAGAAATAGTGGTAGACAGGCAAGGCAAGGAGGAAACGATAACTCTTTCTGACGACTTTATTGCAGGAGTTGTAAGCCTCAAAGCCCCCTTGTTTGAAGTGCGTCAAAAATTAGAGTTTACAGTGAGTGGATTTGCAAACGAATCGCCCGCGCAAAACGCAGGAGTGCAGAAAGAGGACGTTTTTGTAGGCTTCGACGGCAAAACACTTACCTACTACGACGAATTCCAAAAATATCTAAGAGAACATGCCAATGAAACAGTTGCATTCGATGTGCAAAGAGGCGAAGAACTTAAAAGCATCGACGTACCAATAAAGAATGGTATGCTAGGAATAAGAATGGAACTCAACAACACAGACGACCTAGAGCTGACAACCATAAAATACTCCTTGCTACAATCCATTCCAAACGGCTTTAAACTTGCTGGCGAAAAATTATCATCATACGTAAAAAGTCTAGGTCTACTTTTCAAACCCAAGACAAATGCACTTGGTGGCTTAGGTGGTTTTGGCTCGCTCGCAGGAATGTTTCCTACATCATGGAACTGGCAGACATTCTGGAATCTAACAGCCTTCTTGTCCGTCATCCTTGCTGTCATGAATTTATTGCCGATACCTGGACTCGATGGTGGACACGTTATGTTTGTACTCTACGAAATGATTACTGGCAGAAAACCAAGCGACAAATTCATGGAATACGCTGTTACCGCTGGGTTTATCTTCCTAATAGCCCTACTTTTATTTGCCAACGGAAACGATATTTACAGAGCTATCACGGGGAAATGACAAAATTATAACATTACAAAACAAAAACAATGAAAATAGTACTAGGTGTCTTTGGGGTTTCCGAGATAATTATCATAGCAGTATTAATTTTATTACTATTCGGGGGACGTAAAATTCCCGAGCTGATGAAAGGAATTGGCGAAGGAATAAAAGGGTTTAAGAAAGAATCTAAAAACGACGACACGGACAAAGATGATGATAAATGATAAGCACTTTATGAAACCCAAAACACACACTGTTATATATCTCTAAAAACCGACATCTCAAGCATCAACTAAAATTAGTAAACGCATGAATAGAAAAAGCATTCTCACAACGACATATATATTATTGGTCATATCGCTACTATCTTCTTGCCATAAGAAAGCAGGGACAGAAAACTACAAACCATCGACAATAGGAAAATCTAGCGAGCTGAGCATTGTCATAGAAGACACCTACTGGAAAGACTCATTGGGACAAGAGCTCAAAAAGACTTTTAAACAAGCCGTGCCACACCTGCCACAAGACGAGCCGATGTTCGACCTAAGTCAAATTACACCTCTAATATTCAAAGATGCTTTTCTTAAAACCCGAAACTTACTAATAGTACAAATCGACCCCAAGCACGTAGCTCCATCATTATCTACTGCCGACAATGTTTACGCTCGCCCACAGTCTATTGCCTACCTAAAAGCAGCATCGCCAAAAGAGGCTAAGGACTACATAGCGAAAGGTAGTAAGGTTCTAATAAAGTATTTCCTCAAAAAGAATAGAGATGCGCAGATAGAGACAAACAAGGATTTCGATGATTTGAAGTTGCAAACAGATGTAAGGGAAAAATTTGGCGTAGACATGGTGCTTACTCCTGGATATCGCAAGGCAACACTGCCCGACAGAGACGACAACTTCATGTGGCTGGATTTTAACGGTTCGATTGCTCGCATGGGTATAATAATATACACCAGTCCCTACACCAACGAAGAGATGTTTAGCAAAGAAGCGATAATCACTAGGCGCAACGAACTATTGCAAAAGTATGTACTAGGAAACAAAGAAAACTCGTACATGACCACCGAGGTCCGACTAGCACCATCGACAGAAAATATAGATTTCAAAGGTAAATACGCAGTGGAGATGCGTGGACTTTGGAAAATGGAGAATGACTTCCTCGGAGGACCTTTTGTCGGGCTTACAATCTTAGACGAAAAAAACAACAGGCTCATTACTGTAGAAGGATTTGTTTCTGCGCCAGCAACAGACAAAAGGGATTTTATGCGACAAGTCGAGGCAATTGTATACAGCCTATCCTTCCCCGAGGAACAAGTAGCCCAATAGTCTCTCTATAATAATATAGTCCCTCAAAGGAGGAACATTCCCCATTAACAATTAATCGGGGCTTAGTCGCCTATCATATTACGAGGAGAGATGCCAAAACAGGGTGCATCTCACCTTATAATTCCAGAATATGCTGGATCATAGCAAATGGTCAAGCTCGATAAAACAAGGATTTTAGTGAACAAAGTGGAGCACCGCTACGGTGAGCGAAACAAAATCCAGCGATACATTTTTTTGAAAAATGGAGCACGTAACAGGTGAGCTAATGCATATTCTAGGTTTATTAGTGACCCCGACGGGATTCGAACCCATATCAAGAGAACCGGAATCTCCCATTCTATCCAGTTGAACTACGGGGCCAAAAATACTTCGCAAAGGTAAGCATCATATATACTACTGGCAAGAGATAACAAAAAATAATTAGTGTTTGTCCATAAGTTGTTATGGTGTTGCCCCGTGGTAGCAAAGAGCCTTACAAGTTGCTCGGCTCAGAAATTTATGGAGTCACATCAAGGCGGAAAAAAGCTGTAGCCCCTTCTCTGCCAGTTTAATTAAAGCGCCTCTGTTTTTCCATTCCGAAAGTGCTATTTGTTCTGAATCCTTTAGGTCATTGTCAAATTCAGTCAGTAAACCCTTTGCCAATACGGCTCCGTATACAATTGCATTGGTTTCAAAATTAAGGTCAAAACTTCGGATGTCTAAATTTGCGGTTCCGACCATCGATACGTTTCCATCGCACACAAGCGTTTTGGAATGAACAAAGCCCCTTTTGTATCTGTAAATTTGGATTCCTGCTTCGAGAAGCTCTTGGTAATGAGACTGAGAAGCCAGATTTACTGTCAGCGAATCAGATATGCCTGGAACAAGAACTTTTACCTTTACTCCACTAAGCGACGCAATCTTGAGGGCATCGATAAACGACTTGTCGGGAATGAAGTATGGCGTAGTGATATTTATTTCCTTTTTTGCTAGCATTATCAGCTGCACCATGGAATACATAATGTCGGGGTAGTCTGAATCAGGTCCACTTGAGACAATTTGTGCAGAATGCTCACCAAAGACTTTATTTAGATTCTCCAAAGGAAAATAATCCGTTGAGAACTCGATATTTTGCTGCGCACAGAAATTCCAGTCTGTCAAGAATGTGTATTGCAAGCTTAATGTTGCTGCGCCAATAATCTTTATGTGCGTATCTCGCCAAAATAACTTGCTGTCTTCTTTGTTTATGTATTTGTCGGATATATTTATTCCACCGATAAATCCCGTAGTTCCGTCAACCACTACTATCTTTCTGTGGTTGCGGTAATTAATTCTATTGGCAAACCAAATAAGATTAATTTTATAAAACGGATATGCTTCTACTCCTGCTGCTAGTAAGCGTTTTACTATATTCTTTCTAATATTTTTGCTACCATAGTCGTCATAAATGAATCGCACCTTTACGCCTTCTTTGGCTTTTGCAATTAATATTTCGGCAATCTCGTTGCCAACCTCGTCATTCTCGTAAATGTAGTATTCCATATGGATATGATGCTTAGCGGCTATTAAGGCTCTTTTAAGCTCTGGTACTTTTTGTTCTCCATTTACTAAAAGTTCGATTGAGTTCTTAGACGAGAACAAATACAAATCTCTTGTCTCAAGAAATTTAGAAAGAGGAAAGAAGTCCTGGTGTTCCGACAGATGTTTTGATAAGGCTTCTGTCGTATGAGATGATATTTTGCTGTCAAGTTCAGGAAATGTTTGTTTATTGATTTCAATCTTTTTATTGTACAGCTTCTTCTTTCGGTAGTTAAGCCCCACAAGAAGGTAAAAAAACACTCCCAATATCGGTATTAGTATAACAAGCAACAAGTACCCCAAGGCTTTGCTAGGGGTACTTGAGTCTATGATTATTTTTATGCCGATTACTGTAACTACTGCTACATATAATACCGACAAAATAAAACTGGCGGATATATCCATTAACACTCTATATTAGATAGGATCATGACATCTTCTTAATCTTAAACGCAATAAAGATACTAAATATTCCTGATATTAAGAAAGTCAAGCCTGTCCATACCGCTACAGAAATCCCCACAAAAAGAGGGTGTCGGATAAGCATAAACGAGAGTATTACCCCCAGCACCCCCAATACCATCATGCTCCCCCACCTCTCGCCAAAGCTTTTGAGATCTAAGGCAAAGGCAATGGTGCCAAACGAACGTATCATAAGCGTAAATCCGATATACAAAGGCAAAGTTACCAGAGTAAGTGCGGGCTCGGAGACTAGCATAATCCCAACAAAGAAAGTTATCGCTCCCATCACTAATGCCCAGCCCCAGTTATTAATCTGTTTCCGATTAGCAATGGCAAAAACTACCTCCAGAAGACCAGAAATCAAGAATGACAAACTAAAGTAAATAGCTAGAGCCAAGTATGCACCGACTGGCGAAAAGAGCGCCCAAACCCCTATTGCTACCAATATTAATCCTGATAGTAAGGCTAAATACCATTTATTTGTAGCCTGTTTTGTTTTGTGTAATAAATCATTCATCTATTTATAAGTATAATGTTGTTATTTGTTACTAATTCTCTTGTTGTTTTACACCTTATAAAACACATATAACAACAACATTGTTCAAGAATATTGACTTTATGGACAAACACTAAATAGGTTAATTTCTCTTTCTTGTCGTTTAGCTAGCTAAATTCCGCTCCCCGACCTCTCTTTCCTGTCGTTTAGCCATCTAAACTCAACGCCTGTGTGGGTTTGGAGAGTTTACCAGCAGTGCGTGGCAAGGTTTTTCTCTCACAGCCCCTTTATTTTAATTGCCGTTTTATAGTCTGAGTAATGTCTGTACATGTAATTCTCCATCCACAGCAGCACCGGCGCATGTTCCTTTGGCATATTCCTCACCACAAAGGGGCGCACATTGTCGTAAGATGAATTATGCGTTATTTGCTCCTCGCTCCATTTGTCCGTCGCTTTGGTGTATTTGAATATCTCGAACCTGTTGCCCACTGGGCGCGACAAATACAGCTGGTTCGTACTGCTATGGTCAATAATTATTCCTCCCGAGTAGTGAGGCTCGGGGTTTCTTTCCGCCTTGGTTCTGTTTGGGTCTATGGGGAAATCCTTGCCGCCCTGTGCCACCTTACTGTGCTCCCACGCAGCGCCGTTCCACTTGGCGTAGAAGTATTGATGTTTAGTTTCCTCGGGCAGGCGAGTGTATACGAATGAAGGATTGTTGTTATCATCGATGGCGATGTCCCAGATCCACGCTCGTGAGTGCTCTTCGAACCCGTCGTAGGCACGTGGGATGAGGTGTTGATTAATTGGCAAGTCCCCCATCGAGGTTTGGAACTTTCCCGAGGCGTCGGACCACAGCCCCTTTTCGTATTTCAGGTAATAAATTGAGTTGAAGGGCTCGTCGCGCGGATGACCGTCAGTAAAAGCCAGGTGTATTGTGCCCTTTCCGTCCGACACCACCTTTGTATATGGGCGGTTGATGTTGTTCGCTTCGGGTTTTGCTGCCACAGTAATGGGGTCGGACCACGTTTTGCCAAGGTCGTCGGAATATATAAAGGTTGGTTTCCACGTTTTGCCACCTCGGAAGAACAAATATATCCTGTAGTTCTCCTCCGACAGCATTACGGGGTTTGAATAGCACAGTTGGTTTCCAAGGTCCAAGAAGGTGAGTTCTTCGAATGCTGAGATGTCTTCGGCTTTCTTCGAGGTGGTGTAGTACATTCCGCCGTTGTGCTTCGTAAAGAAAGTCATCAGTCTTCCGTCTGGCAAGAACAGGATCGAGGGGTTTACATGGTCGTCGCGCTGTAGTTTTTCTTTCACCACTCTTGTCGTTTGCTCTTTTGTCTTCAGGTTGTACATCCCGATGTTTATGCTCCCTTGGCTGTCCACCCATCCGGTGTATATGGCTTCTTTGTTTCCCTGATGATACACCGAGCGAGGGTCCGAAAACCAGCACCACGCGCCGTCGTCCACAAAGGTTTTGTGCTCGTTTTGTCCTTTGGCAGTAAATGCACAAAGGGAAACTAATAGGCTGGATAATATTATACTCTTCATCTGCTTCTGTTTTTTCTTAAACTACTGCCACTTTGTAGTTGGTAGTAGTTTGTTGGTTCGTGTTTTCCGTCTTCTCCGAAACAATCATCACGGCTTGGTTGTCGTGCTACGGGCTTCTTACTTTTTCAGTTCGTTCAGCCTTACTAGTGCTTCTAAGAAGTAATAGTCGGCATAGATTATCGGAGTGTTTATCTCGCTTTTGTGAGGCACCGAACCTGTCGATCCGTTTAGCAGGAGGTTTGGATGCTGCTTTGAGTTGTCGTTCATATAGTTATTGGCAATGCTTTCTAGTATTTTCGATGCCGAGGCAATGAGCTCGTCTTTTTGCTTTGGCAGGTACTCTGCAAGCTCTACCAATGCCGAAGCAACCAATGCTGATGCGGAGACGTCGCGTGGCAGGTTTGGATCGCCATTGACATCAAAATCCCAATATGGCACCAAGTCTGTGGGCAGGTTTGGATGGTTAAGGTAGAAGTTTTTAATTTTGAGTGCTTGGTCCAGATATTTTTTGTCTTTTGTATATCTGTAGCACACCACGTATCCGTACAAACCCCACGCCTGTCCGCGCGCCCATGCCGATTCGTCGTTCATTCCTTGGTGTGTATTGCGATGCCTAACTGCTCCAGTTTCGGGGTCGTAGTCCACAACGTGGTACGAGGAGTTGTTGGGTCTGAAATGGTTTGCCAGGGTCTTGTCGGCGTGTGCCACTGCGGCATTGTGGTATGTTTTATCGCCACTGATCTTTGTTGCTTCGAATAGTAGTTCGAGGTTCATCATATTGTCGATGATAACTGGGAATTTCCAGTCTCTTTTTTTGTTTGGGTTCCACGACATTATCAGTCCAATCTTGTCGTTGTATCTTGTCATCAGTGTTTTTGCGGCTGTAACTATTCCTTCTTTATAGAAGCTCTCGCCGGTTTGTTTGTAAGCATTTCCGAAAGAACAGTACGCCCTGAACCCCACGTCATGGTTGCCTCCGTATGTCGTAACGCCTTCTATTGCTTTTGTCGATTTGATTGCTTCGGCTTTAATTTTGCTGTCTTTGGAATATTGATACAGGTACCACAGGCAGCCGGGATAGAAGCCCGATGTCCAATCCTGAAATCCGACACATACCACGTTTCCGTCGTAATATGTCCATCTTGCTGATGGCTTGCCTTCGGGTTTTTCCATCTGGATGAGGGGCATATATTCTTCTACTGATTTTTTTAGTGTTTCTGCAACATCAAAGCTTCCTTGGGCAAACAGAACTACTTGCAGGCTTGCGATTAGTACTGATAAAATGGGTTTTTTCATAATAAATATTCTAAACAACTTAATATTAAATGTACATTAGACACACAAATATACACTTAATCTGGGAAGTGCGAACAATTTATGTGCATTTTTTTAATGTCTGTGTGCATGTTGCTTATGTTCAATGCAAAGAATGCATATCTTTGTGGGAAGATAGATAAAAGAAGATATTAGATTATGCAGGAAACAACAGAGCGCCTTTTTTCTAAGGTGCTAGAAAATGGGGAACTGAACAGGGAGGAGGCTTTGTTCTTATATGAACGGGCGGATTTAGGTTCTCTGATGGTGCTTGCCAATGAGCTCCGGTTCAGGCTTCATCCGGAGAATCATGTTGGTTGGATAATCGACAGGAATATTAATATTACCAACGTTTGTGTGTCGGGGTGTAAGTTCTGTAATTTTCATTGCAAGTATAAGGACGAGAGCAGGAGCTACACTACAAGCAAGAAGCAATATCGGCAGAAAATTGCTGAGACGGTTGAGCTAGGTGGGGAGCAAATACTGTTGCAGGGGGGGATGCATCCTCGGTATGGTATTGATTTTTATGTTGATTTGTTTTCGAGCATAAAGAAAGACTTTCCAAACATCAAGCTGCATGCACTGGGTCCACCCGAGATTGTCTTTATATCTAAGAAATCTCGACTGAGCTATAGGGAAACTCTGCAAAGGCTGATTGGTGCTGGGCTGAGCTCTCTCCCTGGGGCAGGGGCTGAGATACTCGATAATGCCATTCGCAAGGAGTTGTCGCCAGGTAAATGCTCTGCGGACGAGTGGTTGGAGGTTATGGGAGAAGCTCACAAGCTAGGGATGCTTACTTCGGCAACGATGATGTTTGGACACATTGAAAGTCGGGCGCAACGTATAGATCACTTGCTAAAACTTCGCAATTTGCAGGAGGAGAAGCCTTCTGGCACTCCAGGTTTTGTGACTTTTGTGCCGTGGACTGTTGCAAGTGCAGGCACAAGGCTGGAGGAGGATTACAATCTTGAGCCTGTGAGGGCAGAGGAGTATCTTCGTCTGATAGCTATTAGCAGGATTGTTCTTACAAATATCCCCAATATCCAGGCATCGTGGCTGACGGTGGGGATGAGGTGTGCGCAGTTGTCGCTACATGGAGGAGCTAATGATTTTGGGTCTATAATGATAGAGGAAAACGTGTTGTCGGCGGCAGGTAGTCATAATAAGGCGGGGAGCGAGCTGATGCAGGGTTCTATACGGTCGGCGGGGTTTGTTCCTGTATTGAGAAACCAGGCTTACGAGGAGCTTGAGGATTGGAGTGATAGCTAGGGCTTGTCTTTGATGTTCAATATTTGTGGCATGTTATCTGTGATGAAGCTATATTGCTTTGAGGTCTGTTAGTTTATCATTGGTAATGCACTACTGCCGATTGTTTACTGGGCTTAATTTTCTATTTTTGACTTCAGGCATGATGTGGAAGGCTAAGTACGGGCGTGTCTCGTGAGAGGAGAGACTATAAATCGCTACGCACTTTAATGTCTATTATGAATAACTGCAAGGAGACGCGGCCTCGGTATTCATTTTCGAATATCTGGTAGCAGATGTCGAATGGTATTCCTTCTGCGATGTCTGGGAAATGTTCTGCTTGGTTAAATGCAATGGCAGGGATTCTTACTCCCGAATATGGGTCGAACAGGTCTAGTTTTAAGTGCTTCAGGTCGTCTTCTTTACCAACAAGTCGGCTGGAACCTCCGTCCAATAGTCCTTCGGTTATGAATGTGGGTTTCATGTTTCCTGGTCCAAAAGGGGCGAATTTCTTTAGTGATCGATAGAATGCAGGAGTTATGTCAGAGAGTTGTAGCTTCGAGTCGATGTCGATAGTCACATTCTGGCTTGTTTGCTGAGAGGATTCTTGGACGAGCTCTTCAAACATTTTGGTGAAGGGCTGTATGTTTTCTAGTTTGAGAGTCAAGCCAGCGGCGTGCTTATGCCCTCCGTATGATTCGAGGAGATGACTACAAGAACTAATAGCTTCATACAGATCGAACTCCCCCACGGAGCGAGCAGAGCCTGTTGCTAGACCGTTTGATTCTGTCAATATTACGGTTGGTCTGTTGAAGTGTTCTGTAAGCCTCGATGCTACAATGCCAACTACTCCTTTGTGCCAATCTCGGTTGTAAAGGACTGTTGATTTTTTATTCACCAATTCGTGGTCGTTGTTCACGAAGTCTAAGGCGTATTGGGTAATGTCCCTGTCTAGGGTTTTCCTAATTTCATTGAAGGAGTCGATCTCTTCTCCTAGGGCTGTGGACCTGTCCGAATCGTCTGCGACTAATATTTTTACTGATTTTTTCCCGTGTTCTATTCGCCCCGAGGCATTTAGTCTAGGTCCGATTTTAAACACGATGTCGTTGACGGTTATTTCTCCAGTCATTTTTGAGTTTGCCATGATGGTTTTAAGTCCCATGCAAGGATCTGCGTTCAGTTTTCGGAGTCCGTGATAGGTGAAGACTCTATTTTCGTCGACAATAGGAACGATGTCAGCAGCAATGCTTACTACCAACAGGTCTAGTAGCTCTAGGACTTCGCGGTAGTGAATTTTTCTTTTTTTTGATATTGCCTGTAGCAATTTGAAGCCTACACCGCAACCGGATAGTTCTTTGAAAGGATAGTCGCAATCTGGTCTTTTGGGGTCTAGTACGGCGACAGCTTTAGGGATTTCGGCGTCGGGGTTGTGGTGGTCACAAATAATAAAATCGACTCCCAATCCATTGGCTTTATCGATTTTCTTAATAGCTTTTATGCCGCAATCGAGGGCTATAATCAGGCTTATGCCTTTTTGGGCAGCATAGTCTATGCTTTTGCCAGAGATACCATAGCCTTCTGAATACCTGTCGGGGATGTAGTACTCTATGTCGTCAATATATTTTTTCAGAAACGAGTATACCATGGCAACGGAGGTGGTTCCATCGACATCATAATCGCCATAAATCATTATCTTTTCTTGATTGTTTATGGCTTTGTTGATGCGCTCTACGGCTTTGTCCATGTCTTTCATCAAGAATGGGTCGTGAAGGTCTTTGAGCTTTGGGTTGAAGAACTGTCTTGCTTCTTGTGGGGATGTAATGCCTCTTTGTGTTAGTATATTTGCCAATGATATGCCAACACCCAGCGATCCCGACAGATGTTTTATCTGGTTAGGGTCTCCATTTTCCTTAACTTTCCAAACGCTAGATGTCATATTTGTGATCATGTTAAACGAGCACAAATATATGCAATAAATCCGTTACTCTTTTGCTCTGAAGAATGTATTGCTTGTTATTTCATGACAATATACTAATTACGACAGCTTTACACAATATATATTTCTATGTGTATAGAGCCTTTGCAGATTATGGAATTGAATAATCTGTTTCTTATTTGTCTGATGTGTATCGCCAATACAATAATCCTAGTATGTGTAAGAGACTGTTGCTCATGTCTTGCCTTATAATCTTCCTTGGGTCTATAAGCGCTCCAGAGCATTGCGGTAAAGCCTACAAATGCGCCATTCGTCGGCAACTGTTGCGCCATGATTTTCGTAGAAATTGCGAGCCTTGCCATTATCTACACCCAAGTCCCATTCCATGCGACCAACCTTTTGCTGTTTGGCAATCTCTGCTAGCTTTAGAAATAAAGTTTTCCCTACGCCAGAGCCTCTTATGTCTGCCTCAACCACCAAGTCTTCGAGGTGTAGAATCCGCCCTGCCCATGTCGAGGGTTTGTAGTAATAAACTGCGATTCCTACTATCCGTTTATTTTCGGCCACAAGGCAATGCATCTGAGGATTAGAACCAAAAAGCATTTCATCCAATTCGTTCTTGCTTACTTCCACTTGTTCAAGCATTCCCTCGTTTATTGCCAACTCCTGTATCAGCTCATAGATTCTATCTAGGTCTGTGTTTATTGCACTTCTGTAGTTCATTTCTTGTCCTCCAATTAATATGTATTTGTATGGTAGCAAAGATAATGATTATTTAGAGTCTGTCCATAAAGTCAATATCTGCTTATGCTCACTTTGCGAATTAGTCATTTACACAAGTAAACTCCCAATTCACAAACTCCCAGTATACAGAACGGCAAGCCTTGATATTTAACTTTACAGTTCAGACCCTTGACATTATGGTAAAAATCTACAAAATTAGTAAAGCATCTGCAAACGGAGAAGTGGATGCTACAACCAAGGCAATTAACATTCTATTGTTAAAAGATAATTGGTCTGACGATACATTTTTATCAATCACCATTAAGACTCTGGACAGTTTGCACACAAGCCTGAACGAGGTCATTGAGCAAGGCAAAGCCGAATCGGTCTTAGAGGACAAGGACATGGCAAGGAACAAGGTGCTGAGCGAGTTATTTAACTTTGCAAAGGGTTTTGCTTCGGTAGACGAACCTGCTGGCGACAGTGCCCGGAGGGTGATGAACATTTTGAACAAGCATGAGCTGACCAAGGTGGCTGCGCTCTTCAATCTCCTCTGAACAACCGCTCCGGTGGCTTTTGTTTTGTTGGTCGCGGTGCTGCAAAACCTATGTTTTATTGAGCTCCGAAGAATTGCTGTGGTTTTTTAATGCCTATCTCACTTTGTGAAGTTTGCTTTATTTGTTTCCTATCCATGTTGCCGAGTGCCAGAGCTTTTCCAGTGGTCCTTGTTTATGCTTTTTGTACCAGATGTTGCAAATGTGCAGTTGAACAATGAATATAAATATCCCAAGGATTAGGCTAGCGGTATATCCCAGGTATGGTGCTAGGTTCAGTCCGACAGGAAAGAATAGTAAAGCTCCGATTATCGACTGTGCGACATAGTTCGTCAGGCTCATTTTTCCGTATATCCTCAGCTTTGCTGTCCATTTTTCGAAGTTAGTATTGTAGTATGCAAGTATGAATGATGATACAATTACTATTGTTAGTGATAGTTTTTGCCACATGTCTAGTACGGTTCCAATGGTGTCTTTAATGATTGGGGTAGCGCTATTGTCATACCACTGCACCTTAAGGGGGTACAGGATGGCGAATGCTATTGCCGATATGATTAGCAGTTTGACCCAGAAGCGGTTGTTTTGGTCGGATTTAACAAAGTAGTTGTTTCTACTAAGGAGGAATCCCGTTAGGAACAGTCCGATTGTCTGTACAAACCTTCCGCATCCCACAGCCCACATCAGGCTTGCTTTTTGCCCGGTTGTGATATTTTTCAAAAAGAAGTTGTTCCAGTTGCCACTTTGGACTCCTGCTTGTACTTCTTTGTACAATGCACCTACGTTTAGTTGTGGTAGGGTGTGCGATTTGTCGAAACAGCTGTATACGAAGTGAAGCAGTTCTATTGGTTGCATGAGGCATACTACGGCGATAATAAGTATTGTCTTGTTGCTCATTCTGCATACCAACACTAGCGATATTCCTGTAAAGACGAATAACATTAGCACGTCGCCACCAGGGAAGAATGCAGCATTTATTGTGGCAAAGAATGCGAGGAGTATCAGTCGCCATACGAAACGCCATCTGAAGTCTGCTCCTTTGTTTTGCTGATTTGTATACTGCACGTAGAAGGTAAACCCAAATAGTAGTGCGAATATCGAGTATCCTTTGCCGGCGATGAGCGAGAATGTTGTATTGAACGTTATGGAGTCTATTGCATTTAGCCATGCTGGCTGGGCGAGAGTGTCTGGATATACTGGGTATATGAAGTGTTCTACGCAGTGTATTAGCAATATTGCCATTATCGCAAGTCCTCGCAGGGCGTCTGCCACGTCGATTCGTGGCACTTTGTTGAGATTGGTGTTGTTCATGTTGTTTAAAATTCTGCAATAAGTTGCACGCTGTAATCTGTAAGCTTAATGCCTATAGCATAAAGCTTACTGCCTATATCTTATAGCTTTCATTGTTTTATTTCTAGTCGTCGAGGATGTCCGTCTGCATTCTTACGGAGTCTTCGTGTATCAGTTGGTATAATATCTTTACGAAGGTCTCGTTTAGTTCTAGTTTCTTTGCGAGGTCCACGCGTTTATTAATAAGTTCTTCCCAACGTCCCATTTGCAACGCCATTACGTTGTTGATTTTCTTATACTCTCCGATTTGCCGCGAGATTTCATTCCTCGATGCCATCAGTGCGAGCAGTTCAGTGTCTACGGCATCGATTCGGCTACGCAGGAGTTCTAGTTTGTCGTTATTATCGTCGAAACTATTGTTTCTTATCACCAGTTTGTCGAGGAGTTTGAATAGGTCCGTTGGTGTAAGTTGTTGTTCTTTGTCGCTGAGTGCGCAAGAAGGGTCTATGTGCGATTCTATCATCAACCCATCGATACCAACATCGAATGCTTTTTGTGATATTTCGCGGATTAGCTCTCGTTTTCCTGCGATATGCGATGGGTCGCAAATGATTGGGAGGTTTGGCAGTATTCTTTTTGTTTCGATCAGGCTTGCCCATCCTGGATAGTTTCTGTATGGTGAAGTTTGATATGGAGTGAAACCTCTATGTATACCGACAATTTTTTTTATGCCTACGGCGCTGAGTCTTTCTATTGCTCCTAGCCACAGAGGCACGTCGGGGTTCATTGGATTTTTAACCATTACTATTGTGTCTGTTCCTTTCAGTACGTCGCATATCTCCTGGACTACAAATGGGCTTGATGTTGATCTTGCACCTATCCACATCACATCAAGTCCGGCTTTCAGTGCTTCTTCTGTGTGTGTAGCATTAGCTATCTCTGTTCCAACCATGAGTCCTGTTTCTGCCTTTACTGTCTTAAGCCATTCTATTGCTATGCTTCCCATTCCTTCAAAGCATCCGGGTCTGGTTCTGGGTTTCCATACTCCTCCTCTGAATACATGCACCCTTTTGTCCTTTGCAAGTTCTTTTGCTGTTTCTATTGCCTGTTTTTCGCTTTCTAGGCTACATGGTCCAGATATCAAAAGGGGGTAATCTGTGCTTGGTAACCATGTGCTGATGGGTAATAAATCTAGTTCTAATGTCATTCGTTATAAAGTTTAATAATTTTTTCTTCGTTCATTATCATATCGGATGCGTCGCCGTCGAGGACCTCTCTAATTGAGCTTGCACTTTTAATGATATTGCTCATTTTCTCATAATCTTTGTTGTCCAATACGGTTTTAAATTCGTCGAGGAGTTTTATATATTTGTCTAGAGCTGCGGATATGTACTCTCTGTTTTGTTCAAATATTGGCACCCACATCGATGCTGTTGTTTTCGCCAGTCTTGTTGCAGATCTAAATCCTCCGCTTGCGAGGTCTACGATTACCTTTCGGTCTTCGTTTCGCAGGACTGTGTTTGCGAGGATATATGCCAGGGCGTGTGGCAGGTGCGAAACGTATGCGGTTGTGTGGTCTTGTTCGTCTGCAGACATGTATGCTATTTTGCATGCTATTGCGCTGTATAGTTTTTCTACCATTGCAATGTGCTGAGGTGCGCTTGCTTCGTGGTTGCAGATGATTGCAATTTTGCCTTCGAATAGGTGGTCTACGGCAGCTGATGGTCCAGAGTTTTCTGTTCCTGACATTGGGTGTGTTGCCACAAAGCTTTTTCTGTTTTTGTGTGTATCTACGAGTTTGCATATTTTCGATTTTGTCGAGCCAACGTCCATCACAGTCGTTGCGCTTGGCACTATGTCGAGTATTTGTGGTAGTATTTTTATTGTGACATCCACAGGGGTTGATACTATCACTAGTTCGGCTTTTAGCACAGCTTTGTCCAGAGGCATTGTTCTGTCTACTATCTTCAATTCTTCTGCCATTTGGCAGTGTTTCTTGTTTGTGTCAGTGCCTATGAACTTGCTGTTTGGAAATACTCGCCGTATGTCTTTGGCGAGTGAGCATCCTATCAATCCTAATCCTACTATTGCGACTATCATTGGTTTATGTTTATCGTTTTGTGTTTACAACATTGTTTGTTTTTGATAAAAAGCAAAGAAAGCCTCACTTTGGTGAGGCTTCAATATTGTAGTTATATGCACATAATACTGACTTACCTCTGTTTTGGGCAAGAGCAATAATAAAAAAAAGATGTGCACACAAAATTCATTTCAATTGTTTTACTGTTCAGGGCACAAATATAACAAATTAATGCACGACGCAAGCACAAACGCTCTATTTATCTGCGATTTTGTACTGTTGCCTTTGATTTTCCTAGCTTTTTTTTGGTTTTCGGTGCGATGCGCACTTTATATTATTTCAAATATCTGGTGTTTTATTAGAATGGGTATCCAATACCGAAGTTTAGGTTAATGTCTTCGGCTCTGAGGCTGCGGTTGAATAAGATCCAGTTTATGTTGTCCTCGGCTCCGGGGTCGTGTACTTTAAGTCCAAGGTCGAACCTGATAAGGAAGTAGTTAAAGTCGAGTCTAATCCCAGTTCCTATGCCAAATGCAATTTGTTTGTAGAACTTATCGAACTGGAATTTTGCTTCTGGCTCGTTGGTCAATGTCCATATATTGCCTGCATCAGCAAAGAAGCATCCTTCAAGAATGCTAAATAGTTTGAATCTATATTCGGCATTTCCCTCAAGGATTATATCTCCAGCGGCATTTGGATATGATCCGCTTTTGTATTTAGTAGAGCCTGGGCCAAGGCTTCTGATGCCCCAAGCCCTGAGGCTATTAGAGCCTCCGTTGTAGAATCGCTCAACAAAGGGCATCACACTACTATTGCCATATGCATATCCAAGGCCTCCTAGGGCTCTGAAGGCGAGCTTATTCTTTGCGTTTAGTTTTATCCCTATGCCAGCCTCTAGGTATCCTTTTACAAATTGCGAGAACTGCACCTTAAACACCGAGTAGTAGCTATCGTTGGTCATTGAATCTATGTTTTTTGGCGAGCCGAGCAGGCTGGCAATTCCGTTCAGGGAGTTTCCTGCTAGTTTTACACTAAAGCGAAGGTATTTATACTTAGAATCGTTGGGTGAGGACTCTCGGAGGCTGAGTAAATATGAAGAACCGAATATGAACTGGTCTGAGAAGCTACTTTTTACGTACTGATCCTCTATGCTGGACATAAAAAAGGCGTCTATTCTCTTAAGGTCTACATAATTTGCTTCTATAAGGTTCAGGAGATGAGATCTATTCTGTCTGGATGTCCACTGATATCCCATTGATGCTTTGATTATCGAGCGTGTATATTCTATTCGGGAGTAGTAATTGTAGCTTAATCCAAACCTCGTGTATGGTAGCTTGTCATTGATAAACCTTCGGGGGTTCAGTGGGCCTAAGAAGCGCGGTATGGTGAGTGTGTTTGCAAACAGGTACTCCCATGCCTTGTATGGATATTCTTTGTTGCTGAGGGCTTTTATCTGGTTTTCTCTCGATACTTTGAATTCTGATTCAAATAGTTCGGCACGCCTAAATATATTCCGGTGCTGATACTTGGCATTTATTCCCACGCCTATATTCCCCACTTGGTTGCTTCCTTTCAACTCTGCCATTATGCTTTGTTGCCTCACAGGTTGTAGCACTACACTTGTGTTGAGTACATTTTTGGCAGAGTCTGTAATCCTATTGCTAACGCTGATGGCATTAAAGTTGTGGGAGGCGTTGAAGGCTCTGTATATCCTATCTATATTTGACAGTTTATATATCGAGTCCATGCTCCCAGCAATCATCCGATGCAGAAACCTAGGTTTATATCGCAATGGTTCTCTATAATATATTTTTACTCCTTTATACTCTAGTGTGTCTATCTTTCTAGTTCCCTCCTCGTCTGCGTCTGCCTTGCGCTTGCGTTTTCTTTTTGCTGGGTCTCGCAGGTATATATTGTACTGCCCCATTTTGTACACATTATGTTCCAGGGCGGTGCTGTCGGCGTCCAAAGGAGTTTCTATCACAAACCTCAAATCTACCCCCTTGTCCTTGTGCAAGGTATCAGCGATGAAGAACATATAATCTTTATTGAATTTATAATATCCATTGTTCTGAAACAGCTCTGTAATGCGCACAATATCTTTCTCCATTCTGGTTGCGTCGAATATGCTGCCTCCATATATTGATAATAGTCCTCTATTCTCGTCAAACATCCTTGCCATAACACTGTCTTTTACATCCACTTGGATCTCCTCTACTACTGTTGGTGCTCCGGCTTTGACGTCGATATTGAGGCTTACTTTTCGCGCCGACGAGTCTACGGCAACTTTTGTTTGCACCGAGGAGTTATAGTACCCTCGGTTCTGCATGTATACTCTGATAAGGTCTTCAGTTCCCGACTGCGCTGTGGAGTTGTAAATTGCGGGAACTTCGCCAGTATTTTTCATCCATCCGCCTTCTTTGTCCTTCGGCGACAGGTTATAGAGCCACAGATGGAACTTGAACAGTCCAAGGATTTTAGTGTTTGCCCTAGTGTTGATTGATGCTTTTAAATCTGTCGCGTCTATTTTTTTATTGTCGATATTGAGATCAACTCTTTTGAGGAAGTATTCGTCCTCTGGGACGTATCTGGTAACGGAGCACGAGGTGAGTAATGACAGCAAAACTGGGGCTGCCAGAAGCAAATAAAAGTATATTGGAGTTTTAGGAGTCAATCTTTATAACTAATTTTACGCAAATATAATCCAAAAGATTACTTCATGTCTAATACATTGAGCAAAAACTTAGAAAAAACAATTAAAAGTTTGAACTCCAAGAAGGGTCGGACAAAAAGTGGACTCTTCTTGGCAGAAGGCTCTAAGCTTATTGCCGACATGTTGCGTGCCGAGCATTACGCTTTGTTTAAGCTAGTCACCACGAAGGAGCTGAGCCCCTTATTCGACGTGCCAGAAGAGAAACTAATCCTCGGCACTGCCGATGATATAAAAAAAGTGTCGCTACAGAAGTCGCCACAAAGCGCCCTCGCCCTTTTTCACTTCCCCGAACAAAGCCTGGAGTCAAACTTGGACCTCGACGGGCTCACCATCTGCCTCGATGGGCTACAGGACCCTGGTAATCTAGGTACAATAGTTAGAACCTGTTCTTGGTATAGTATTAAGAACATCGTTTGCTCAGTGGACACTGCCGACATTTACAATCCTAAAGCTATCCAGGCAAGCATGGGTGGGCTGTGCAACGTGAATGTCTACTACACCGATTTACTAGGGTTTATTGACAAATGCAAAAACTTGGGAGTACACGTTGCGACAACGCAAATGCAAGGGCAAGACCTGCACAAGACCAAAGTGCCAGAATCTCTTATCCTAATACTAGGCAACGAGGGTAAAGGGGTATCAGAAGCACTGTCAAAGGCTGCAAGCTCCAAACTTGCCATACTACCCTTCCACAAAGGCGTGGGGGCAGAGTCTCTGAATGTATCAATAGCAAATGCTATCTTTTGCCACGAGTACAGAAGGCAACACCACAACTAGGACTTGGACAAGAAGAGCACATGAACACTACAATATTCAACAATAAGGATGGAAATAAAGAATATAATTTTTGACCTAGGTGGTATACTGCTGGAGCTGTACCCACAACGGACCATTAACGAACTTGAGAAACTGGGTATCTACAGAAAAATTGGCGAAAAAGCTCATAGCTACAGCGACGAGGTGTTTGAAAATTTTGAAACTGGCAAAATATCAGCCAGCGATTTTAAAACGGAAATCAAAAACATGACGAGAGGAAGCGTCGGCGAGGAGCTACTTGTCGATGCTTGGAATGCTATGATTTGCCAGTTTCCACAGAAACACGTAGACCTTCTGCGAAGGCTAAGAGACAAGGGCTACAAGCTGTTTCTGCTGAGCAACACCAACGAACTACACGTAAAAGCATTCGAAGATTTGTTCTACAATAAGTTCAACTTCCACATCAGAAGTCTTTTCGACAGGGCTCTATACTCCAACGAGATCGGGCGGAGAAAGCCCCACAAAGAGACTTTTCAGTTTGTCCTTCAGGCGCTAAATATTGCACCGGACAAGACCCTGATGATCGACGATTCGCCAGCAAACATCGAGGGGGCGAAAGCCTCAGGAATGTGCACCCTATACATCGAGACAAATGGCGACATCTTTGTGCCAATCAGCAAGATTATAAATTTTTAAACAATAAGAAATGAAGACCACAAACGTACCATTTATCGAAAGTAGCAAGAACCTGGACAAACAGGGCAACACCCTTGTTGTTGACACCCTGAACTGGGAGGAGTTCCCATACAAACCTGATGTGAAATTCACATTCGCACACACGGGCAAGAGTATCTGCATCAGGTTTGTGGTGCAGGAGAAACATCTGCGTGGACAGGAGCTGCAAGACAATGGGGATGTTTACAAAGATAGTTGTGTGGAGTTTTTCTTTTCTCCCAATGGCGACAAGAACTACTACAATTTTGAGTTCAACTGCATCGGCACGCCACATGTGGGCTATGGCCCTGGTCGAGAAAAGCGCAAACTGATATCGCCCAACAGATTAAGGCAGATTAAAATTGCGACATCACTAGCTCGCAAGGCAATAGACCAAAAGGATGGGCAGCAAGCGTGGGAGCTGATGGCAGAAATACCCATAACTTTCTTCGAGGAGCATCCTTTCAACACATTGTCGGGGAAGACTTCGACCTGCAACATGTACAAGTGTGGCGACGAGACCCAGACACCCCACTTCCTGTCGTGGAACCCTATCGATACCAAAGATCCGGACTTCCACCGGCCTGAGTTTTTTGGCACTATCGTTTTTGATTAAGCTAAACATGCATTGGAGAGCTGTAATGAGTGTTTAAAGCTCGACATAATAAAGATTTTTTTTGCGATTGAGGATAGAGGAGCTATGCCTCAATCGCAAAAAGCTAGCTAAGCATTTGTCCTGAAGAGATTGGAGCATATAGCAGATGAGCTAATGCATATACTGGATTGAAGAGATTTGGAAACACGAGTGTATGTTATGGGTTTATTTGTTTAGGACAGATGAAGACGAGCCTCAAGGGGGTGGCATTAATTTTTATAGAAAGTATGACTCCGATATTGGATATTATGGATAGACTATAGTTAGAGTCCGAGCTCGTTTGCCTTCTCCATATCAGAACGGCCCTTAGCATCTTCGTTATTGTCAAAATAAACCAGGGCTCTATTTTTATAAGCATGAGCATTTGCTGGAAACATCTCTAAAGACAGGTTGATATCAGCTAGAGCTTTATCATTATTTCCCAATTTGAAGTATGCAAGTCCTCTATTGTTTAAAGAATAGGCTCTCAATTGTCGAAAATCTTCGTTGTCAGGCATATTCTCAAGAGCCCTGTTATAGTCGGCTACGGCACGGTCAAATTGTTCTTGTTCCATAAAGAGCCACGCTCTCTCTTCGAATGCAAAGGACTGTCTACAGTCAAGCTCTATAGCCCTGGTATACTCTTTTAATGCAAGGTCGATGTTTCCTAGTTTTTTATTTATCGTAGCCCTAGAAACGATTGATTCGTAATCTTTTGTATCTAAATCCAAGATCTTATCATGCTCAGCTATTGCCTCTGTAAGCAAGCCTAATCTATATAGGCAATCTGCCTTTATTCTAATAAGCTTGACATTGCTAGGCTCTTCGGATAAAGCTATATCTAAATCCTGAACAACTCGATGCACATCACAATTTCCTAACCTAACCCACAATACGGCCCTGTAAGCGTAGGCCTGATAATAGTTTGGGTTAATCTCAATGGCTTTACTTATTGCCTCTATTCCTTGATGCTCCTTTCCTAAATTTGCCAATGCTCTACCCTTTATGACTAGCGAAAGATAATCAGAAGAGTCCTTATTTATTAACTTGTCGGCATAGTAAACTGCTTTTTTATATTCTCCTTTGTTGAAAGATTCAAGAAGATTGTCAAGCTCTTTTTCTGACTTTTTGTGTTGTTGTCCACCGCAGGCTATCAACAAGATAAACAACAGAATAGACATGAAGTAATTTGGTCTAACCATCTTTTATATCCACTTTAAGTCAACAAAAGTACAATATTTTATATTAATAAAACTGAGAACTTCACTATCTTTGTTTTTTAAAATCAAGGCAAAGCTAACATCACTTCTGCCTCGCTTAAACATTAACAAAAGACCTATATATGCGAATTTATTTTATTGCTATCGGTGGTAGTGCAATGCATAATTTGGCTATCGCCCTACATAAAAAAGGGCTCCAAGTAAGTGGTAGCGACGATGCCGTATTTGAACCATCGCGAAGCAGACTCGCAGAATATAATCTGCTTCCACAAAGACTTGGTTGGTATCCCGAAAATATCAACAGTTCTATAGATGCGGTAATACTTGGAATGCACGCACGAGTAGACAACCCCGAGCTACTAAGGGCTCAGGAACTAGGTCTCAAAATATATTCGTATCCCGAATATCTTTACGAGCAAACTAAAGACAAAATCAGAGTAGTTATCGGTGGCTCGCACGGTAAGACTTCTATCACATCGATAATAATGCATGTGCTGAAAGAGAACAACTTGTCTTTCGACTACATGGTGGGTGCCAAATTAGAAGGCTTCGACACAATGGTGTCCTTAAACAAGGATAGTAAAATTGCCATTTTTGAAGGTGACGAATACCTATCATCGCCCATTGACCGCCGTCCAAAATTTCATTTATACCACCCACATGTAGCCTTATTGAGTGGCATCGCTTGGGATCACATCAATGTCTTCCCCATTTTCGAGATGTACCTAGAGCAATTCAGCATTTTTGCCAACTTAATAGAAAAAGATGGGGCTTTGTTTTTTTACGGTGGCGACGAGCATCTGCAAGACATTGCAAAAGAACTGCGCAATGACATTTATACTGAAGCATATACAGAGCATTCTTCGATAATAAGAAATGAGAAAACGCTATTGATCTCTGATAACAAAGAGGTTCCTATCGAGATATTTGGAAAACACAATCTACAAAACATCGCTGGTGCAAAATTGGTGTGTAATAAAGTTGGCATAACAAACGAACAGTTCTACAGAGCTATTAGTAGCTTTCAGGGGGCAGCACGACGCCTACAACTACTTGCATCTAACAATAACTGTAAAGTGTACTATGATTTTGCCCATTCGCCATCAAAACTTGAGGCTACTACCAAGGCTGTGAAGAATCAGTTCCCAAACAAAAGACTTATAGCCGTTATGGAGCTACACACTTTCAGCTCTCTAAAAAAAGAATTTCTACCTCAGTATAAAGTATGTATGAATGATGCTGACGAGGCTTTTGTATACTACGCCCCCAGAACAATAAAACACAAGAAACTAGAACCTATAACTGAAGAACAAGTTGCCAAGGCCTTTGATAAAGAAGGATTGCAAGTATTTACCAACTCCGACGAGCTATTCGACATCCTAAAATCTAAAAATACAGACGAGACAATCTTTTTACTTATGACTTCAGGCACCTTCTCGGGCAAGGACTTACAGAATTTTGCTAACGATATATGTAAATCATGAAACTGAAGATTAACCCCGAATATCTACACTTCCTCTACCGAGTCGATACCTAACTGTACGGCCTCAAGATTAATTGGTATAAGCTTATGATGTCTGCTATTGAGGGAGTTTTCCAGCCCTTTTTCTAGGTTTTGAAAATTCACTATGGGTTTTACTTTCAAATAAGCCCCGAGTACTATCATGTTAAACACTCTCGAATTTTTCATTTTCTCGACAGCTAATTTCGTAGCCTCGATTTTGTATATGTCAATGTCTGTACGAGTTGGCGCAGCTTTAATGCCATTCGGTTCATAAATCAGCACTCCTCCTGGCTTGACAGATTTTTCAAACTTATCCAACGATTGTTGGTTTAATATCACTGCTGTATCGTATTTGTAAAGAACAGGAGAACTAATGCGGTCATCACTCAATATCACCGTAACGTTTGCTGTTCCTCCTCTCATCTCTGGTCCATAGGATGGAAACCACGAGACCTCCTTTCCTTGCATTACTCCTGAGTAAGCAAGAATTTTTCCCATTGCAAGAACTCCTTGACCTCCAAAACCAGCTACTATTATTTCTTCCTTCATGTGTTTATGTTTTGTTTTTTATTTGTCAGATGCACCTCGCCAATACAATTATGTCGTGTGTGAAAACAGGTTCTAATGGCTCGTTTCAAGTGTTTAAGATTATGCAATAAGCTTTAGGCTTTTGCTAGGTTATTAATCATCCTCCTGTGTGTAGTTAGGCTTACAGCCTACTGCATGAAGGTTTCATCTGTTTAATATCTGGCTTCTAGTTAAAAACTCCCTTCTCACCATCTTTCAGATCACCAAGTGGAAATACAGGGAACATATTTTCTTCCATCCACTTGTTAGAGTCATCGGGTGTCATACGCCAACCAGAGCTACATGTAGAAACAATCTCTATAACCGACATTCCTTTCTTGTTTAACACCTTATCTACTCCTTTGGTTATGGCTCGTTTGCATTTCTTCGCTGCTCCTGCAGTATGCACTGCCTGGCGTGTGACATAGGATGTTCCTGGCAGCAATGCCAGCAAATCAGACATTTTGAGAGGATATCCAGATAGATCTACCTCTCTACCTGTTGGCGAGGTAGATGTTACTTGTCCCAACAAGGTTGTCGGCGCTTGCTGTCCACCAGTCATTCCGTAGATTGCATTATTTATAAAAATTACCAATATGTTATCACCCCTATTGGCAGCATGAATAATTTCGCCTGCGCCAATGGATGCTAGGTCTCCATCGCCTTGATAGGTAAAAACAAATCTGTCGGGCATCACCCTTGCAATACCTGTTGCTACTGCTGGAGCTCGACCATGAGCCGCCTCGTGCCAATCTATGTCGATATATTTATATGCAAAAACAGCACAACCCACAGGGGCTACACCAATGGCTTTTTCCTGTAGGTCTTTTTCTTCCAGCACTTGTGCAAGTAGTTTATGTGCAACACCGTGACTACACCCTGGACAATAGTGCATTGTCTTTTCCGTAAGCAACTTTGGTTTACTATAAACTAAGTTCTTAGGGTTAATTATATCTTTCATCTGTTTAAAATACTGCAATAAGCTGTAAGCCATAGGCTTTATGCTTTTGCCGGTTTATAATCAGCCTACTGTGTGTAGTTAGACTTATAGCCTATAGCCTACTGCATGAAGGTTTCATATGTTTAAAATTTTAGTTCATCTTGCTCAATAGTTCATCGTAAATTTCATCAGGGGTTGGGCAATTTCCTCCCATTCGCCCTAGGAAATTTACAGGAACATATTTTTTTGACTCCAACACCGACAGTTTTACGTCTTGTATCATCTGCCCTGCATTCAGCTCTACGCACATAAAGCTCTTCACTCGTTGTGACAATTTAGCAATGGGTTCTTCTGGGAAAGGATAAAGAGTAATAGGACGCAAGAGTCCTACTTTCTTCCCTGCCTCTCTTGCCATCTCCACAACTTTCTGACAGATTCGCGCCGCCGAACCGAAAGCTACTAACACATGGTCGGCGTCGTCGCACATTATTTCCTCGTAGCGGACCTCATCTTCACGCATTGATTTATACTTCTTTTGAAAACGGATGTTATTCTGTTCCATTATGTTGGGGTCAAGCTCCAAGGAGGTTATAACATTCTGACTGCGGCTTGCTGGCTTTCCAGTTGTTGCCCACGAGCCATGTAGCTCAGCAATTTCTTTGTCTGTCCATCGAGGGACAAACTCCTTCAACTCAACCTTTTCCATCATTTGTCCGACAATACCATCGGCAAGTATCATTACTGGATTACGATATTTAAAAGCCAAGTCGAAGCTCAAACCAACAAAGTCGTACATTTCTTGCACCGAGGCTGGTGCCAGCACTAGCAAACAGTAGTCGCCATGTCCTCCTCCTTTTACTGCCTGAAAATAGTCCGATTGCGAGGGCTGAATAGTTCCCAATCCAGGACCACCTCGCTGCACGTTGACTATCACACAGGGTAACCCAGCTCCGGCCAAATAAGAAATCCCTTCGGTCATCAAGCTAACACCTGGGCTTGAAGAACTTGTCATGGCCTTTTTGCCGCATCCTGCGGCTCCATATACCATATTTATTGATGCAACCTCACTTTCTGCTTGCAAAACCACCATTCCTGTTTCCTTCCATGGCTCGCGTGCTATCAGGGTTTCTAATATCTCCGATTGCGGAGTAATAGGGTAGCCGAAGTAAGCATCACATCCACAGCGTATCGCAGCTTCTGCTATTACTTCGTTCCCTTTCAATAATTTTATTTCTGTCATTTATTTACTTTTCTGTTACTCGCATGGGCATCTTCAAAACTCTTCCAGGACTCATAACTATTTGCTTTCCTTTACTCTATACACACTTATACACGAATCTGGGCATACTATAGCGCATGCCTGACAAGCTATACATTCATCAGGGTTTGCCATATAAGAATAGTGATAGCCTCTGTCATTTACCTCTTTATTCAGCAGTAACACAGAAGTAGGACATGCCACTACACAAAGGTCGCACCCCTTACATTCTTCTCGATCTACTACTACAGCTCCTTTTATTTTTGCCATTGCATAATATTTTATTTGCTATCTTCTGTCAGTGTCTTTTCAAAAATCCTAAGGACTAACAAAGATAGTTGAAAATTGGAACATTTTCCAGTTTCATCCTATTTTTCACCTTCCCTTGTTATCATTTACTCTCGCAAACATATAAAAACACCTTTCAAGTCTTTAATTTTTTAGGAATATTGTCCACACAAGTGTTTTATTACTCTATCCTTTTTTACAGCGTCCAATCAATAAACGTAGTCAAACGACATAAAGTATAGTATTGTCGATAAAAAAATCATTACTTGTGTCTGTCCATAATATCAAGGTTTGTCGCTCTGTTTATTAAGAGCTTGTGCTAGAAAATCAAGTTCCAGAAGGTAGCGGAGAGCCTATGTATTCGCCCTCAACAATGTTATGAAACTATACAGGTAGCATTGTTAACACAGATATTGGACATTATAGACAGACTCTACTTAGTGTCTGTCTATAATGTCGGGAGTCTGAATTAGAACGTTCAAGATCAAGGCTTGCGAAACTTTGTGAATTGAGAGTTTACTTGTGTAAATGACTAATTCGCAAAGTGAGCATAACGCAGATATTGGACTTTATAGACAGGCTCTACTTAGAACAAATACATCCAATGCAAGAGATCAAACTTCATGCCAGCTTTATTCTAGCCTTTTAACACTATCTACACCATCTATTTGAGACAATTGTTTTATTATACTTCCAAGTTGATTAACCCCCGACACTACCATCTTAACTTCTCCATGAAAACGATTTACGTCTGTATCAAAGCTTAGATTACGCACATGCACACCTCCTTTATTGCTCACAACATCAGACACATCATTAATCAGTCCAAATCTATCTTCTCCTGATATTGACAACACAGCCTGAAAATTGTAACTATCTTCGTTGCTCCTCCAGCGTGCTTGAAGAATGCGATAAGAAAATTTCTCGAAAAGGTATTTGGCATTGGGACACTCTTGTCTATGAATTTTTATGCCTTCGCCGATGGATATAAATGCAAATATATTATCGCCGTATATCGGATTGCAACACCTTGACAAAGCATAGCTCACCTTGTTGAGGTTTTTATCGATAATTAGAGAGTCGCCAGAATCAAACTCAACATTCTTAAGCTCTTTTGGCGAAAGGAGGTCCTTAACATTTTCTATGGCAGAAGCATCATTTGTTTTAAACTTCGATTTTATCGCCAAGGTATCTATTTTTCCAGCAAACACGTCCGCAAAAAAATCCACTGCCAACTTATACTTAAACTCTTTAAGCATCGCCTGAATATTGCTATCGTTAAAATCAAGCTTCCAATGCTTAAACTTACGTTCTACTATTTCTTTACCTTGAGCAGCATGTTGTTTTAACTGCTCATTTAGCGCGACTTTTATGCGACTTTTAGCCTTACTTGTAAGCACAAAGTTCAGCCAACTTGCTGTGGGTCGCTGACTGGCAGAAGTGTCGACACTCACCAAATCGCCACTTGTCAACTTTGATTTTAATGAAACATACTTGCCATTTATTTTACCTCCTGTGCAGCTGTCGCCAACCTTGGAATGAACAGCATAAGCAAAGTCCAGCAAACTTGCCCCAGCACTAAGTTCTATTAAATCGCCCTTGGGCGTAAATACATATATATGGTCATCGTAAACATCCGTTTTCATGTCCTCAATAAAATCACCAATATCCATGCTCGGATTTTCTATTATCTCGCGAATATTCCCTAGCCATTTGTCGAGATTCTCTCGGTCTACACCACCTTTGTAACGCCAATGTGCTGCCAAGCCTTTTTCTGCAATCTCGTCCATGCGTTTTGTCCTGATTTGCACTTCTATCCATGCCTTGTCTGGCCCCATCACGGTAGCATGAAGCGATTGATAACCATTCTCCTTGGGATGTGAGATCCAGTCTTTCATACGTTTGGGGTTAGACTGATACTCCTCTGTTACAAAAGAAAACGCTTGCCAACAAGCAGATTTCTCATCCTCTAAGGGAACATCCAATATTATCCTGATTGCAAATAAGTCGTACACATCCTCAAACTCTCGACCTCTTTGCATCTTGCTCCATATTGAATTGATGGATTTTGTGCGAGCTTTCATCTTTATCTGCAATCCCTTAGACTTAAGCTTCTTTTCTATTGGTTTGACAAACTTTGCCGTGAAGCGTTCAATTTCGCCCTCCAAGTTACCCAGCTTATCTTTAATGAATTTGTAATCTTCGGGATGCGTGTGCAGCAAGGCTCCGTCTAGCATCTCTGAATTTATATTGTACAATCCGAAACGATGCGCCATCGGTGCATATATCGACGATATTTCTTCCACTAAGCCATCACGCGCCTCGACAGGCACTGCTACAAAGCTACGTATCTCCTCTAGCTTGACTGCTAGATACAACAACACTACACGAGCATCACCAGCCAAAACCATCAGCAAGCTCCTTATTTTATTCGCATTTACAGATATATTCTCTGCCGACACATCTTCAATACGCCGAATACCTTTCAACAAAGACACCACACGCTCTCCAAACTGCTCGTTCAGGGCTTCGTCCTGCTCATTGCAATTCAGTAGCAAAGCTGCGATGGCTGAAGGGACACCAAGCCCAAATTCTGCAATTGCAATATGTGCAACCGACAGACTATTGTATTGCTTTTTGTGGCTTGCAGTCTTACTATTTGCATACTGCAAAGCTTTTTCTATCTCGGAAACTTCCTCAGCCGAATACACTTCATTGCAGCTCTGTATCAGAACTGTTCTATTGTTAGGTATATCCATTGTTTAATTTTATAGATTTAGAGCAACTTGCAAACAAGAAGTTCAACATTCATTGGCTCTTAGTCTCACCTCTCGCCAGTCTCTCTCTACATATTACTTGTGACAAATACCTAGGTATTGCTTTATGGTTGTTTCCAATCCTAAATATAATGATTCTGAGATTAGAGCATGCCCAATAGAAACCTCGTCAACTATCTTTATACTAGACAGAAAATAATCCAGATTTACAAGGTTCAAATCATGTCCTGCATTTACCCCCAGATTTAAAGCCCTTGCCCTATTGGCGGCTACAATATAATCCCTCACTGCCATCACCTTGTCTACAGAGTAGTTAGTCGCATAGGGCTCGGTGTACAACTCTACCCTGTCTGCCCCTGTTTTTGCCGCCCACTCTACAAACTCCACATCTGGGTCTACAAAGATAGAGACACGTATGTCACAGACCTGTAAATCAGCAACAACACCCTTAAGAAATTCATAGTGCTTCTTCGTATTCCAACCACTATTACTTGTTATAGCATCGGGGGCATCAGGTACAAGTGTCGCCTGCGTCGGTCTAACTTCTTTGACCATTGCCAAAAAATTCACAGATGGATAGCCTTCAATATTAAATTCTGTTTTAACTACCTTCGTCAGATCATAAACATCTTTACGTGTTATATGTCGCTCGTCAGGTCGTGGATGCACAGTAATACCATTGGCTCCAAACCTCTCACAGTCTTGAGCTACAGTAATAACATTAGGGACACTTCCTCCTCGTGAATTTCTTAGTGTCGCAATTTTATTTATATTTACGCTTAATTGAGTCATGACAAAAGATTATTTTTGTACAAATATAAGCATTTGAATGTTTTGAAAATAAAAGAGATAATATCAACAGATTTTCCAACTGTCAGGAAAGACGACAAAGGAGAGACCATTCTAAGAATCATGGATGACATGAAGGTATCACACATCCCCATGATATCTGCTGACAATGAACTAATTTCATTGGTAAGCGAGAAGGATATATACAATTCTGTTTCCCTAAACAAAGCCATAAAATTGGACAAAAATGAAAAATCACCTTTCGTAAAAAATAACGAACAGCCCACGATAGTCGCAAATACTTTTGCTACTTATGGGTGTACTGTCCTCCCAGCAATTGACTCAGAGAGCAAATTATATTGTGGAGCAATTACTCTAAAAGACTTTGCCTTGGCTTTCTTTAATAATCTAAATCACAGCAACATCGACGCAATCATAACAATTAAAATAAACATCGGCGACTATATCTTATCGCAACTATCACACATCGTGGAACAAAACAATGGTCGTATCATCACACTCTTTCTCCACAGTAGCAAGCAGTCGGACAAACGCTCAGAGCTCGTTCTCTACATTAGCACATCCGAATTACAAGCAGTAATAGAAAGTCTCGAAAGATTTGGATACAACATAACAAACATTATTGACAAGAATACAAACGAGGACGCAGTTACTAACGACCATTACTGCAATCTTATCAACTATCTAAGCGTATGAAGGTTATAATTTTCGGATTTATCCTAGACAAAAGTTTTATCGAATATTTCGACAAGATGCTCAGCATCCTTGAGCGTGGCAAAGCAGAGCTATATATACACAAGTCTTTATACGAGCATCTAAACGGCGAGCACAAAAAAATCATCGACAATAAGCATCTTGTAATATCAAAATCGTCGGAAATAGCTGGCAAAGCCGACTTTATTTTCAGTATCGGTGGCGATGGCACTTTTTTAAAAGCATCGCTACTCCTTGCGGACTACAACACTCCAGTGGTTGGCATAAATAGTGGCAGACTTGGATTCTTGTCAAGCATCTCAAAACTAGACATTGAGGACGAGATTATCAAGATACTAAATGGCAACTTTGAACTTGAGGAAAGAAGCATGCTGGAGCTTATCTCGGACAATATTTCTCTCGACGAGAAAAAATATGCAATAAACGAGGTTACTGTTGCCAAAACCGACAGCTCATCAATGATTAATGTACATGTAAGTATCAACGGAGAACACCTAAACACCTTCTGGGCAGACGGGCTTATAATATCCACACCCACAGGCTCTACTGGCTATTCGCTGAGCGTGGGAGGTCCTATTATTTCTCCAGACTGCAAGTGCTTTGTTATTTCACCCATTGCTCCACACTCCCTAACTGTCCGCCCTATCGTAATTCCCGACAATTCAGAAATTGAAATAAAAGTAGATGGACGAACCAACAAGTACCTAATAGCCCTAGACTCAAGGTCTGACCAAGTGGACATACATTATACCTTCAAACTAAGAAAATCTCCCCAAACGATAAAAACCGTCAGGCTCGACAATCGGTCTTTCTTCTCAAATCTGAGAGAAAAATTAAACTGGGGAAAAATTAAATCGTAACATAAAAAATCTAAAATATTTAATTATGCAAACATGGTATGAATGCCGGATTCGATATCAGAAAATTGACGAGGATGGCAGAGAACGCAAAGTTAGCGAAGTTTATCTTTTCGAGGCAGTGTCCTATACTGACGCAGAAGCCCGAGTGTTTAATTTTATGAGTCAAATAACCCGCGAGGAGTTTACAATTATGAATATCAAAAAGGCAAATTATGCCGAGATATTCCCCTACGACGAAGGCGACAAATGGATAAAAGCAAAAATCAATATTGTCACAATTGACGAAGAGAAGGGCAAGGAAAAAATAATCTCAAATTATTATCTCACTCTTGCCGACGACATCAAAGAGTCCATAAACAGATTAGAAGAAAGCCTGGACTACCTTCTTGTACCTTTTGTCATATCGCAAGTCGGCATAAGCAATATAATGGATATACTTCCCATAGATGAAAACGAAATACCGTCAAATCTAAGACCAATAAGCGAAGTGGATAACCAAACGGCAGAAGACAGGGACAATTCCGACGAAAACAATGAATAGCCCTTCTGCCTACTTTAATCTTGATTTAAAATAAAAATACAATGAACAACAACCCACAAATAATTATAGGTGGCACATGGAAAGATGTATCTGCGACGAAAAACCTAGTAAACAAGGAAAACATAAAACTCGAACTAATCAGTACCGAGGAAAGCGAATCCTTCATCATGGCTTTTGAGCTAATGCAGCAACACGCCGACGATAGCGACAGTTTCAAAAATGCAGACTCCGAAAATTTCAATTGCATCAAAATAAGCTGCTCTGACAACACCTTAAACGCCTGCACAGAGCTAATGAATGCTTGCACAAAAATGCTGGAAAAAGGTGGCGAAATAACTCTGCTCCCATTATCGATGAACATGCTCACCAAAGATCAATGGTTTGAGATAATAGACGAAGACGGAGACTCTACAGACAAGGTTATCGACATATTTACCGATATATTAGTCGACGAAAACAACGAAGATATCCTTATCTCCATAGGGATGCAGTCTTTCGGATTAAAGGACTATTTCATCGACGGCTTTGAAGATTTTGAAGATGCAGCAAGCAATCTCGACTCAATATGTCGATTTGTGGTTGGCGAAGAAGCAGACATCGCTATACAAGAAAGCATAGCCATTGGCGATAACAACGAGTGCGTGTACATGGCATCAGAACCTTCGGCAGAAATGGGAAAAGAAGACAGGATAAACAACCAGTTTGGATATATTGAGTTAATAAATATTGAAGACGAATAGTCTCAATATTCATAACTAATTCTTAACTCCTCAGACACAAGACAGGTAGCAGATTTCAACTATATTCGCAGAATCGATAATTAATAAAACAAATATAAAGATGACAGTAAAGAAAACCGCACTTTTGATATTGGATGGCTGGGGAATTGGCGACGGCACCAAAAGAGACGTTATCTCGACAGCAAAAACTCCTTTTATAGACCAACTCTGGAAAGAGTACCCTCACTCTACGCTACTGACTTGTGGCGAGAACGTAGGCCTACCCGACGGACAAATGGGGAACTCGGAAGTAGGACACCTCAACATCGGCGCTGGACGAGTTTTATATCAAGACCTAGTGAAAATCAATAAGGCAATAGAGAAAAATGAGCTGAAAGACGAGCCACAAGTAAAAAAGGCCTTTGAAACAGCGATAAAAAACAATAAAAAAGTTCACCTCATCGGACTTGTTGGAAGTGGTGGTGTACATGCTCTTAGCTCTCACTACATTGCACTTTGCAAAATAGCTACAGACATGGGAGTTAAAGACATATTCATCCACGCTCTGACAGACGGCAGAGACACCGACCCAAAATCTGGCTATGATTTTTTGAAGGATGATATGGCAAAACTGAAAGGTAGCAACGCGCAATTCGCATCTCTTATTGGAAGGTACTACGGCATGGATAGAGACACTAACTGGGATAGAGTAAAACTTGCATATGACCTATTTACAAAAGGCTCAGGCGAAAAAACAAACGACTTATTGGCTTCTGTAAAAGAATCCTATGACAACAATATCACCGACGAATTTATAAAACCCATAGTGTGCGTTGACAGCAACAACAAACCCGTTGGACTAATAGAAGAAGGAGATGTTGTAATCTGCTTCAACTACCGCACCGACCGCCTGCGCGAGATAACCATCGCTTTCACTCAAAAAGATTTCTGCGAACACGGCATGAACACCATGCCACTAGAATGGTACACAATGACCAACTACAAAGCAGATTTCAAAGGCATTAATATCATTTTCGATAAAGATAATGTTAAAAATACAATGGGCGAGGTGGTTTCAAACCACGGATTGAAACAAATAAGAATAGCCGAAACCGAAAAATATGCACACGTAACATTCTTTTTCTCCGGAGGGAAGGAAGAAGAGTTTAAAGGCGAAGACAGAATATTGATACCATCTCCCAAAGTAGCAACTTACGACCTACAACCCGAAATGTCAGCTCCAAAAGTAGCAGACGCTATTGTGCCACGCATAGAAGCTAAAGACCCTGACTTCATATGCCTAAATTTTGCCAATGGCGATATGGTGGGTCATACTGGCGACTATAGCGCCATCTCCAAAGCCGTAGAAACAGTAGACTCCTGCGTGAAGAAAGTAGTTACAACAGCTCGCAACAATGGATACGATGTGCTTATCATTGCCGACCACGGCAATGCCGACAATGCTCTCAACCCCGATGGAAGCATCAACACAGCACACTCGCTAAATCCGGTGCCATGCATATGGGTAACAGACAACAAAAACAGAGAATTAAGCAATGGCGTTCTTGCCGACGTTGCCCCCACCCTGCTAACTATCATGGGAATAGACATCCCTAAAGAAATGACAGGAAAGGTTCTAATTAAATAATATCTGTCCATAATGTCGAGAATCTGAACTAGAAAGCTAAACATAAAGACCTGGCGTTATGCATGTTGAGAGCTTATGAATTGGGAGTAGAGATGCCCAAGTTGGGCGTCTTTACTTCTGTAAATGACTAAGAGTAAAGTGAGCATAACGCAGATATTAGACTTTATAGACAGACTCTAAATAAAAACACAACTATCTATGTCGCCAATGTTTGAAGTAGGAAAAACTATTGTCAGCAAAGAACTATTCGAGGTTATGTTCTCATGCGATTTACATAAGTGCAAAGGAGCCTGCTGCATAGAAGGTGTCAGCGGCGCTCCAGTCACAAAAGAAGAAGCTATCAGCATTGAGGAATATTACTTAGCCGTGCAGAAGTACTTGCCTAAAGAACATATATCATCCGTAAAAAAACAAGGCTCTACGGTAGTCGACAGCGACGGCGATCTTGTCACCCCATTGGTTAACAACAAACAATGTGCATATGCCTACTACGACGACAAAAATATCCTATGGTGCGCCATAGAGAAAGCATATCGCAACGGAGAGATACCCTTCAGAAAACCCATTTCGTGCTACCTATACCCAGTAAGAATAACAGAATACAAGGACTTTGATGCTATCAACTACGAAAAAAATCCCATCTGTGCCGATGCAGTAATATGCGGTAAAAAAAACTCAGTGAAGGTGTACGAATTTCTAAAAACTCCACTCATAGAAAAATACGGCGAAGAATGGTACGAGGAACTGAAGAATATAGACAAAGTAATAAGAGCTGAGCAATAAGACATGCATTGGAGCGTTAACAAAAATAAGGCAAACATAAATTATGACAAAGCTGATAAATACTATATGTATATGCATAACTCTGATTACACTTTTTAACTGTGTCGAAGAAGAAGGACACACCCTAATACTCCCTCCAAGTCCTGACACAGACTGGGCAGACACACTTTTAGACAAAAGGTATATTGTGAGCAAAAACATAAACAAAACCGCAAGTCTAGAAGAGCTAGAATGGGTATTGTTACAACGCAGTGCAATTGTTACTCCCAAAATTGACATGATGCTAACTTCCCCATACCTACCATGGACAGGAAGCATTACCATCAATGGCGTGAACTACAAAGCCAACACATTTAGCTACGACAAACAACGACTGGCTAATTTCTTTACTATCAGCAATAATATTGCTAGTATAAAAGTATTCGACGACCATTTGGAAGTGCATGCCCCTTCGTATTTCGACCAAACAGGAACTTTCCTTTACGACAAAGACTCCTTAAAACTACAAGCATCGACTGTCGGGTTTACCATTGACATTAAGGCTCCTACAAAGACTCTACTCGCAAAAAAAAAATATAGATTTGCCGAAACTCGAACTCCTGTCAATAAAGTAAACACCATACTTTTCAAAACTACTCCTGACAGCGTAGCTCTTGGCAAAGGAAGTACCATTATTGGAGTAAATTGGGTATTCAGCAGTCTTTTTTCAGTAGCACCTCCCGACAAGCTGACAGTGCGCATTAAGGAGTCCGAGCCAAACACTTACATAGGGAACATTTACAGCTATGACTACCATCTTACAAAAGATAAAGTTGCAGGAGACGGCATCATAAATGGTCTAATGCTATACGAAGAAAAAAATATTATGGGAATAGTAGCTAGAACATTATATGCCGACATTGGTTTTGAAGACTACGAAGTCAGAAAAGTAGAAATTGAACACGAATACTACCACAGATAAATACATGAAACCTTCATGCGGTAGGCTATAGGCTTTATGCTTACAGCTTATTGCAGAATTTTAAAAATATGAAAAGATTTACAGACTTTGCATTTACAGGAAAGTGCAAAAACACCCTATTATATTTTGCTGTATTTGTAGGAATATTCATGGTGCTGATGCAAATATTTTGCATCCTAATCGCTTTAACTATAAATAGGCTATCCACAGACAACATACCTCTATCTATCAGCAATCTAGCGCAGATTATTTTTAAAAATGGCATAATAGCCTCAATAATAGCATTTGTCCCCACATTTTTGGCAACATACTTTATAATACCCAAAATACACAAACGCAAATTTCTCAGTTTCAACACTATCCGTAGAAAATTTTCTTTTAAAAGATACTTCATTGCAATGCTTGTAGCTACTGTTGTTTATAGCACTTCCTTTTGCATAGAATACTTCTTCACCGACAGTGATTATGTATACAACTTCGAGCCTGCAAGTTTCTACAGGGCCATACCCATAGCACTGCTGATGCTTCCAATTCAATCCTACATAGAAGAATTTTTCTTTAGGTCATATTTACTACAAGGAATAGCACTAGGAACAAAAAGCATTTTGGCATCCGTTCTATTATCTGCCACTACCTTTGCGATTCTTCACTCACTAAACCCCGAAGTACTTAAATATGGGGCTGTCAATGTAATCGGTTCTATTTTTATAATCGGGCTTGCTTACACTATCATCACCGTACTAGACGGTGGAATAGAGCTATCTTCAGGACTTCATGCTTTCAACAATATCAGCGCCAGTCTATTCGTGGGAATGGAAACCAACGTGCTAGGAGCAAAGCCCTTATTTACAACCAATACCATAAACGAAAACCTTATGCTACCGGGAACAATCCTACAAACAGGGATTCTATTTTTTATTCTGTATTTAATTTTTAGATGGAAGAATTTTTCCAACCTTAGATATAGATATAGCAGTGAATAAATCAAAAAGATAGCTTCAGATGGCAAGAATATTGATGTTACAAGAAACAATATAAACCTTGATAATGCCAACAATAGACCCTCTAGTATCGATGGTTAAACCCAAGAGTGGAAATTTACTTGTGTAAATGACTAAGAGCAAAGTGAGCATAATGTAGATACTGGATTTTATAGACAGAGTGTAAATATTAATTAGCGCCTGCCCTCATATGGGCAAGAGCTATAAAAACAAAAAAAATGGCAACTTTTCTTTTCGATAAAATTATCTTCGGTCCGGTACAAAGTCGTCGGCTTGGTATCTCTCTAGGTATAAACCTACTACCTCAAGACTTCAAAATATGCTCCTTCGACTGTGTATACTGCGAATGTGGATGGAACAAAACTGCCAATGAAAAACACAAACTCCCTACAAGACAAGAAGTGCGAGAAGCCTTGGAAAACCAACTAAACTTGATGATTAAAGAGAACAAAGCACCCAATTACATCACTTTTGCAGGCAATGGCGAACCCACATTACACCCCGAATTTGCAGAAATAATAGACGACACTATTGATATAAGAAATAAAATTGCTCCAAATTGTAAAATTGCTGTCCTATCCAATGCTACAAGAATTGGTAAAGAATCTGTATTCAAGGCTCTTCTAAAAATCGACGACAATATTCTAAAGATGGACTCTGCTGTACCCGAAACCGCAATGCTCATAAACAAATATAACTCAGCTTATTCCATAGAAAAAACGGTCGAAAAAATGAAGAATTTCAAGGGCAAGTTTATCATGCAGACCCTGTTTATAAGAGGCGAAGACAAGGGCAAACACTTTGACAATACTACCGATGCCGAACTTGAGAAATGGTTGAAAATAGTTAAGGAAACAAAGCCTCGAATGCTTATGCTATACTCAATCTCGCGCGACACCCCATTAGAAACTGTCGAGGCTGTTAGTAAAACCGAATTAGAGTCTATAGCTAAAAAAGTGAAGGCTCTTGGCATAGAAACACAAATATCTTAAGCCTTTATCAATTGAGCAATCATCCGCTTCGCGCACAGTTGGCTTCTTTACTCGCCTACTCCTTTTCGGGCTCATAGCCAACATCATCTAGCAAATCGTCTTTGCTTAATGCAATAGTGGCAAGGCTGTCGCATCTCTCATTCTCTGGATGTCCTGCATGTCCTTTTACCCAGTTAAACCTTACTTCCTGCTGATTGGATATAAGGGTTAATAATCTTGCCCACAAATCATTATTTAATGCTTTCTGTTTTTTTGCCCTAAGCCAATTATTTGATTTCCACTTCTCTGCCCAGCCTTTATTTATCCCATCTACAACATAGCGCGAATCGGTATAAACATTAACGATAGACTTTGTCTTCAAGCGCTCAAGCCCATAAATCACACCCATCAGCTCCATTCTGTTGTTTGTCGTTAGGGTATAACCCTGACTGAATTCTTTTTCACGCCCTTTGTATGTCAATATTACTCCAAAACCTCCTTTACCAGGATTTGGTTCTGCCCCTCCATCTGAAAACAAATTTACCTCAGGCACTGTACTTTCACTCATATATCTATTAACTAATGTTTGCTTATTCTCACCTTCCCTGTCAAACAGAATGACAGTCTACAATGCAAAGGTAAGATAATCTTAGCAGAAAAACTTTTACACCTCCCAAATCCTGTAAGCATTTTAGTTAGAGCCTGTCTATAAAGTCCAATATCTGAGTTATACTCACTTTGCGAATTAGGCATTACAAGTAAACTCCCAATTCACAACCTCCCAGCATACAGAACGGCAAGCCTTGACATTTAGCCTTATAGTTCAGACTCTTGACATTACGGACAAACACTATTTAGCTGTTTGTTCTTTGTCATGTACTAAGCCATTTTAGTTATCTTTGCAATCCGAGACTAGACCAGCCCTCAAAAAGAACATAAGGATTATGACAAAAATACATTTTTATAAATATCAAGGAGCAGGCAACGACTTTATGCTGATAGACAACAGAGAAGGTCACTTCGACAGGAACAATAACATCTTAGTAAAGAAAATGTGCGACCGCAGGTTTGGCGTTGGTGCTGACGGGCTTATGCTTCTCAACGCAAATACCGACTACGACTTTGAGATGATTTATTATAATGCCGACGGATTCGAAGGGACAATGTGTGGAAATGGAGGACGATGTATAGTTCGATTTGCTCACGATTTAGGATTAATAAGAAACGCTTGTAGATTTATTGCTGTTGATGGTGAGCATCTTGCAGAACTATCCGACTTTGATGTAAATCTAAAAATGATTGATGTTCATAACATTGACAGATACGAAAGCAACAAATTCTCCTTGAACACGGGCTCGCCTCATGCTGTCATATTCTTAGACAATATCGACGATATCAATATTTTTGAAGAAGGCAGAAAAATAAGATATTCCGACAGATTTGCTCCCGATGGTACCAATGTAAATTTTGTACAAGTTACTGACAAAGACTTAAAAATAGCCACTTACGAACGTGGCGTGGAAGATGAAACTCTCGCCTGTGGAACAGGGATTACTGCTGCTGCTCTGGCTTGGATGCACACAAACAACAAATCCAAACAGACAGTAAACATCAATGCTAAGGGAGGGCAACTATCAGTGTCGGCAGAAAAAAACAACAGCAAATATGTCAACATTTGGCTTAAAGGTCCCGCAAAAAAAGTTTTTGAGGGTCAATATTGCTAAGCACCCATCGCTTTCAATATTTCAATTCTAATCCACACTCGCCTGCCAACTGCAACATCAAATTCACAGACTCAGGGCTCGCGTTGGGAGCAGGCACAAATGCAAACTCCCTACCACCACTCTGCAAGAACAAATATCGGTAGGTCTCGTCTATCTCGATGAGTGTCTCTAGACAATCTATGTAGAATGAAGGCGCAATTAGCAATAGTCTTGATTTTTCTTTAGCTAAACGAACAATTTCATCGGAAGCAAAAGGTTGCAACCATTTTTTGCCCATGTTGCTCTGATACGCCATCGACGAAGAGATATTACACTCTCCAGCAAGTACTTGCCGAACATCTTCAAAGGTCGATTCACATTGACATTTATAACAAGTGCCCTTATCATGAACCTCACCCTTGTAGCACTCTTCAATTATTTGCGAGAGTGGGAGACTGTGGAAAAGCACCAACACATGATCGTACTTTGCAAGGGTATATTTTGATATCTGTGCCAACAGAAAATCCTTATACGCCTGCTTGTCAGAAAATCTGTCATAAAGAATATTACCTCGCAATCCATATTGCTTAATCTTCAGCTTAAAATCATTTATGGCAACCCCCGTGGTCGAATTTGCATAATGAGGATATAACGGCAACAAATCTACCTTCTTCAAGCCCTTATCTTTAATCTGCTTTAAAACACTATCTATACTTGGCTTACCATAACTCATTGCCACATAAAAAATGCCATTCGTGGAACTTCCGTTCAATTTCCTTACAAGCTCCTCAGTGATAATCCGTATTGGCGAATCGCCACCTTTCCACAAACGCCGATACATCTTCACAACCCTAAATATTCGACAAGGAATAATCACAACAGCAACAAGCAAATAACGAAAGAAGACTGGAATGGTAATTACCCTCTTATCACTAAGAAAAGAAAATAGAAACCGTACTACTCCCCGATATGTTGGAGCGTCTGGTGTACCTACATTCATCAGTATTATGGCTCGTTTCATAGATTTCCCCTTATCATTTTTGCAAACATTCGCCCCTGCTTTATCCTGTCAGGGAGGCCTATCCCGTCTATAAACGACCCCCCAATATACAAACCTTTGTGTTGACATTGCTTAGCCTTTATCATATTCCACACTTGTTCTATTTCTAGTTCATACTGAGGAATAACTCGCTGATGCCTTTTCACTTCCAGCAAAGTCGGAGCATTATTTGCTCTAAGATACTTACTCACAAATTGCAAAGCCTCATTTTTTATCACTTCGTCCGATAGTTTAAGGATATCAGGGTTACGAACACCTCCCATAAACAATGCCAACAATGCTCCTCCCTTGGGCGCTCTGTCGGCATACATGGACGAAGGAAAAAGTATTCCCAAAAACTTATCGATGTTCTCGGCAGAAGGAATCAATCCACCAAAGGAGTTTATATCATCGCCTTGCCATTCAGCATAGCCCACATTAACAAGCACAAAATCAGCATATTTCACATCATTCAGCATCTTCTTCTCTTCGGGTGTAAACAAATTCTCAAGCTTCGATAATTCGTAAGATGAAATGGTACTTACCACATTATCGGCAATAATAGTTGTCTGCACTCCGTCCCTCTCTACAACAATCTTGAAACCATTATTTAGAGCATCAATGCTTTTTAGCTGCGTTGAACAAAAAATCTTTGTTTTATCTAAACTGTCGGATATAGCTCTTACCACCCCCTGCAAACCAGCTCCCGTAGAGAAAATCTCTTTTGTAACGCCTTTATACTCGGGATTTTTCTTATTCTCCTTCCGCTTCTTTATTGCCCCCCTTATCATACTGCCATAGTCTTGCTCCAAGGCATATAACTTCTTGAATGCCAAACGAGTTATGAGACCATGTGGATTCCCGCCATAGACTCCAGATACAAAAGGATCGATGGCATTCCGCAAATAACTTTCGCCCATACGTCGGCGTACAAACTCAGCAAGACTTTCATTAGGATTATCCCCTCGTTTTAAAAACGGCTCTCTCCATATTCTAAACTTGTCTTTTGTAGAAAACAATGGCGTAGAAATATATGAGAATAAGGACGAGGGCAGTGCTTCCCACTTACCCTTGTACATTATCAACCTCTTTTTGGCACCCTCATTAGCGGAACTAATATTCACACCTTCAAGCTCTTGCAGCAAACACGCCGTTTCATAGTTCGACAATACAGCTGTATTTGGACCTGTTTCAAATGTAAACTCCCCTTTTGTTACAGTCCTAACAACTCCTCCTAATTCAGTTTCTCTATCTATCAGCACATAGTCGACACTTTGTTTGTGCAAATCATGCGCTACTGTCAATCCACTTATTCCCCCTCCTATTATTGCAGTATGTGTTCTTCTCATCTAAATACTTTTTGAATGCTGATTCGTCAAATCTTTATTAAAATAAGGGTCTAAGGTTGATGCCACAAGCCTTGCAGCTCCTGGAAAGAGCGGATTAATTTTTATAAATCTTCCATCCTGCACCACAACACCGTCATTTACAAGCTCCTCGAACAGAGCCGCATGTGGAACTGACGCTACTCCACCATACTTGCATATATCTGTTTTATAATTACACATAACATCCTCTATTGCACTTCTTATTCGCTTGTCCTCGTCGGAAAGATAACAGACCCTGGCAACAGGAAACTTGCCTTCATTTATTGTTGCGATGTATTCCGATGTATGTTTAGTATTCTGAATGTAAGCATTTCCAAGCTGACTGATAGACGATACACCAACAGCATAGACTTGCCCCGTACTTTGCTTAGTGCAATATCCTTGAAAATTTCGATGCAAATCTCCAGCTTGTTTTGCAACAAACAAAGCATCACTGGGCAACACGAAGTGGTCGAAACCTACACTTTCGTATGCGAGTTGCAATATCCCTGCCGAAAAGATATTAAAAACTTCCAGCTTTGTTTCGTCATCTGGTAGCCCTAACTTCTCTAAGGCTTGTTGGTTTGGCTTCATCCAAGGGACATGAGCATAGGAGAAAGTCGCTATCCTATCTGGGCGAGCCGATTTTATAAGTCTGATATTGCCTTCAATATGCTTTATGCCCTGTTTGGGCAGACCGTATATAAAATCAAAATTAATCCGAATATCTCTTTTTGCTTGTCTAAATAAATCAACAATATCACATATAGGCATATTGGGAGTTGCTCTGTTAACACTAGTCAATATAGCCTCGTCAGTATCCTGAACACCTAGACTAACACGGTTAAAGCCAGCATCCACAATATCCGTAACCATCTGCTTATCAACAAGCGAAGGATTGCACTCTATTGATATTTCTGGATTTTCGAGGGTTTCAAAATTTTCTAAAACAAGAGTATTAAGTTCTTTCAAGTAGGAGATATCAATAAAATTGGGAGTTCCTCCGCCATAGTGTATTTGAGTAACCTTCCGCTTTTTATCTAGGTTTGAAAGTAGCATTTGTAGCTCTCTTCTGAGCGCCTGCATATAGCTCCTCTTTGCTTCCTCGTTTTTTGTAAAAAGAGCATGGCAACCACAATAATGGCAGAGTCTTTCACAAAAAGGAATATGCACATAAATTGATATATGCTCAGGACTAGAGAGATTTGACTCTTCCAGCCAGCCAACAATATTGTCGTCTGCCAACACATTTCTAAATCTATTTGCTGGTGGATAACTAGTATATCTCGGGGTTGGGAATTTATATTTTTCTGCTAACTCGTTCATTTCTTTTCATCCTTAGTATTTAATACCGAGAGCCTCTTCTTTTTGATAATAAAATATAGATATCAACCCCATAACTGCGAGCAACACTGCGAACACCCCTATACCAGAATACGAGAATATATCTCCAATTTTTCCACTCAATGGCGCAAAGATAATCGAGCTAAAGTGCATAATTGCTATTTGCACGGTAAAATCTGTTCCTTCTCTACCCGTTCGTACCAGCTTCATTGCCTGTGTATAAATGCCCACCGTCGAAAGACCGTAGCTAAACCACACCGACCAAACAATACTATTGACAAAATAAGAGCATTTATACATAAAATCAGAAAAAATGTAAGAATGACACAAATACTGCAAAGCACATATCAAGCTAAATATGGAAAAGAGCATCATCGCCTTGCCATCAGACCATTTTCTCATCATAATGCCACCCAAAAAGGAGGCGACTGCAGCTATGGCAGCTCCTTCAATTCCCATAATCTGACCTATTTCGCTTTTACTATAGCCTAGGTCTATAAGCATGGGCTTCATGTTTCCACTCATTACTATGAGTGCAGCACAAAAGCAAATAAGAACAAGGACTTGTTTTTTACGCAACTTATTATCGGCAAATTTAAAAATCTCCACAAAACGAACCTTAGGCTTTGACTTCCTGATATTAAAGTGCTTATGTTGAGAGTTAACAAGAAATGGGAACAAGGATATAAGTACAAAAACACCTAGCAGGTATATTATCATGCTCCACCCAAAACTCTCGTAGGCCTTTAACAGAACACCAGCACCCACTATTACACCAATGAACTGCCCCGCTGTCTGCATGGAATTGCCCACACTCTTTTCATCGTTACTCAAGGAGAATATTGCATAAATATCAATGGCAATATCCTGAACTGCCGTTACCATTAACAGTGCAAAGGTTATCAATATCAAGACAAGCAGGTTTTGCTCTGGGATTATGAATTGCATACTTAGTACAATAATGCTGAATAAGACACCGGGCATAAACACCCAGCGTCTTATATCTTGAACATTCTTAATACTACTGTCTACCACAGGTGCCCACAGAAATTTTAGTATCCACGGTAGCCTCGTAAGCGACATCATCATACCGATGTATGCCAGCGAATAGTCACCCTCTCGTAGCAATATAGGGATTAAAGCCAAAAAGAAGCTTTTTGGCAAAGACTGAGCCACATATAGCATCAGTAAAGTTACATATCTCCCTATCTCTTTAGTATTGAGCATGTTATAAGTTAAAATTTATAAGCAAGCTTCATGCCAAACTGCTGTGGGGCAGATGGCTGTGCAAATTTGCTAGGTCCGCTTTCAAATAGGAAACTCGTATATTTCTCATTTAGCAAGTTGGAAGCCCAAAAGCTCAATCGAGCATCACATGTAAGGTATATACTAACATTCATATCTATCAGACCATAATAGTCTTGCTTAATGTCATTGGCAGGAGTCCAATATATGCTACCCTGACCATTGTAGATAAACGATGCATCCACAAGATTGATAAAGCCTCGATCTATCATAAACTTACGCCCTAACATTGCAGAAAAGGCATGCTTAGGAACATAAGGAGCATATTTGTCTCTATAGTCGTTGTTGCTGTAAACATAGTTGGTAAATTTAAGATTGGTAAGACCATAAGAAAGTGCACCATAAAACTCATGTATATTATTAAAATTTAAACTCGCTTCAATTCCTTTGCTTACAGACTCTCCCGCATTTTTAATCATCCTGCCAGTTCCACTAGGCACTGGCATATACACTTGTTGGTCTGTCCAATCTATATAGAACATAGATAAGTCAGCATACACTTTATCGCCAAGATTAGCTTTAGCACCGATTTCGTAGTTTATACTTTTTTCGGGCGAGAAGACCATGTCCTCGGGACGCTCAAACGAATCGTTGTAGCCTCCAGACTTAAAACCATTGGAAATTGTTCCATAGACAGATTTGTTATTAAACTCATAAAGCACTCCAAATTTACCTGTTATCTCCTTGAATGTCATCGACTCAAAAGAGGTATCTACCATTGTTTTACCCTTGAGAACGTAGTTATAATCGCGATCTATACTTTCGTAGTCGTAGCGCATACCAAGGGTAAAGGATAGTCCTTCTACTGCAACATCTTTCACAGAAGTCTGCCCAAACATTGAGCCTCCATAAGTAGCAGTGTTATAAGACTTAACGTAATCAACAAGTCTAGAATACATGTCTATACCCACAGAGCTCTCCTCGTCAGAATACCAAGCATAAGCACCTACGACCATGTCCACACGTTTGCTTGCATAATTTAGAGAGATTTCTTCTGTCAGGTTGTTTGCTTTCAGCTTCATCGCCATAAAGAATATTGAATCGGCGGTATAATCTTGGTCCTTTTTCAAATTATCCTTCATATAACTGAAGCCCGTACTGCTATTCAAGGTCGTATTATCAGATAAGATATACTTCACTTTCAGCCCATCTGTCAGATAAAAACGCTTGTAGCCAGCATCCTGATTGTATACAATATCTTGAATTTTACCGTCTACATATGGTGCAAAAGCTTCTCCCTCTTCATTTCGATTCTCCAAACTGAGGGTATTTTCAAATACTAATTTCTTGCTTGGTTTGTAAACAAGTTTATTTCTAAACGACAGCCAATCTTCTTTATCCATTTTTTCGTCGAGAGTAACATTATTAAAAAATCCACCAAAATACCCACTATAAGCCGATAAACTATAGGCAAATTTGTCGGATGGTTTTTGATAGGTCGAAAATTTCAGAGAGTACCTGCCATGCGTAGCTGCCTCTCCCTCTATTTCGGTAAATTGTTTTTTCATGGGCGATATAGAATTGATAACAATAACCCCTCCGATGGAATTCCTACCATAGAGCGAGCCTTGAGGGCCTTTAAGTACCTCCATGTTGTCAACGTCCAAAAACTGAAAGTTGTAAGCATTCTTTTGGAAGTAAGAAACTCCGTCAACATAAAGCCCCACCGATGGCGAACCAATACGGCTACCAACACCTCGCAGGTATACAGGCGAACCTACACTAGTCCCAAATTTTGGCACATATAAGCCTGGGACAGTCAAGCTTACCTGATTTAAATTTTTATTTATGTATCTATCTAGGGTTTTGCCTGATAAATAGGTTATTGAAGACGGTATTTCGACCATTTTGGCTTCTTGCCGTGTGGCTGTAACCACAACTTCTTTAAGATATTGCGAATTATCGTGTTCCCATTTTGAAGAATCTACTACTGAGGGATTACCCTCGGCGAACAGCACTGTAGAAGAAACTATAAAAAGAGAAAATATTATTAATTTCTTTCTCATTTGTGTATAATTTTATTGATGGCTAATGCTTGATAGCTAACAGCCAGTTTTTATATGTGCTTTTTTTTGCATATCCTGCCATACTCACCTTGCAAGTAAGCAATTTAGTCATATTACTGCAATAGAGTTTATTCCCAGACCCTGCGTAAACTTCACACTTCAACTCAGATTATGCATTAAGAAGTCGCAATGAGCATTCAAAGTTCGATAAAACAAGGCTTTTGGTGAACGTGGTGCAGCATCGCTACAGCGATGCGAAAAACCTTCAAAACACTTGTTTTTAGGGGACTACAACACGAACATCTAAGCTAATGCATGTTTCGTGTTCAGCCCAAAGTGCTATGTGAGGGAGAAATAAGCCTTAGCTTAATACCTAAAAATATGATCTGAAACGCCATAGCAGATAGCTAAGTCCGAAATGGAGGAGGCCTAAAAAACACATAACTCATCACCATACAGCGATGGATTACATTAGCGTAGCGAGGCATGAACAATACAGACAGCAAAGTGTCTATTTGCCAATTGTAAAACCCGTGCAGTTGCAGCCTTACATCTCGTTCAGAGGAATTGTAAAACCGATAATACGAGCAACAATCATCGTCGAGGGGAGTTTGTTTGACAAGTGGGTTTTGTTCATTATCAACACAAGCAATGTTTTCGCTAAATTCATCCTCAGACACAGGTAGCTGCACAAACATTCCAAAAAGAATACCTGCAAGCATACAAATAGTCATTATTGCCGACGGTGCGAGAATAAACATCTACATTTTTTTTGTAAAGATAGTGTCTTTATTTGTACGCCACAACATAATCAAGCTTCTATGTTAGCATTTCTACATAATACAAAGTAGGAATAAGCCTGAGGGAGTGACACTATTGCAGCAAATCTTAAACCTTTTCCCCTAGGGTTTGTCGCATGAAACTACAACAACACCTATCCTTCGGGTCTAAAGGCATTGGCACAAGCCTAAATTACATACTATAAACCTTGACATTAGGCAGATATTAGCTTTATAGACAATCTCTATTTAGTATTTTTCCATAATGTCGGGAATCTGAACTATAAAGTTAAACAGCAAGGCTTGCCGTTCTGTATACTGGGCGTTTGTGAATTGGGAGTTTATTTGTGTAAATGACTAATTCGCAAAGTGAGCATAACGCAGATATTGGACTTTATAGACGGACTCTATTTAATTTGCTTTGGTATTAATGTTTGTATCTCACTATCAATTCCCAATCCAGCATTAGGCGATATAGTTATCAAAGGGTGGTCTATAAGCACTCCCCCTCGCCGCCGTTGCTCCGCCTCCTTACTCTCGTTTACAAATTTATACGCCAGTTTCAATAGCTTTTGTCTTATGTTCAAAGCATAAATATTTCTATTTTGTCGGGTCGGATAAACTCTGTTAGAAATAAACACAAACAACAAGCCATTTTGAGGGTCGGCCCACGTGTAAGTACCTGTAAATCCAGTATGTCCAAAACACAAATCCGAGGCTTCAGAACAAGGATAATTTCCGTCGTCCTCTCCACTTTCTTCTTTTTCTCTTTCTAGATATGGCTTATCGAACAGCAAACCTCGTCTATTATCATCTGCCTCAAACATACGTTCTTGCGAAAACTTCTTCACCACATCAGCACGCAGAACCTGCACTCCCCCATAATAACCTTCTTGCAGATACATTTGCATCATCTTGGCAACATCGCCTGCACTAGCAAACAAACCTGCATGGCCCGACACTCCTCCAAGTAGTGCTGCACCTTCGTCGTGTACATATCCTTGCACCTGCCCTCTTTTCAGAATCCGGTCGTTTTCGGTAGGTGCAATCCTGTTAATAGGATATCTATTTGCAGGATTAAAACACATAGTACTAGCACCTATGCGAGAATAGATATTATCTGAAAGATAGGATGCGAAATCCTTTCCAGACATATTTCTCACCATTTCAGGAGCAAAATACAAACCCAAATCAGAATATAAGTATTTTCGCGAAGTATTAAGTTTTGAATTCCTTACAACATCGAGCACCTCCAAGCGAAAAGAGTTTGTGGTATATAGATCATTACAAACCGAGAATGAAAAGTTTTTTGTTTTTATCGACGAAAAAGCATCGGTTCTAAACTGTTTATTTTTGTCTAGCGCCTTTGGCCAGATAGCCACCCACGACGGCAAGCCTGCCTGATGAGTAAGTACATCGCAAATGCGCATATTCTCCTTGTTTGTCCCCTTTAGGCTAAGTGCATATTTGGACATTTTGTCCGTAAGTGCAAACTTATTCTGACCATAAAGAGACATAAACGATGCCGCAGAGGCCATTATCTTTGTTAAAGATGCCAAATCATATAGATTGTTATTGGTGATATCCACTCGCTTGTCGTAAGTAAGATATCCAAAGTTCCTATCATAAAATACCTTGCCGTCTTTTGCTATTAATATTTGACAACCAGGGAAAGCTTTTTTCAACACTGCCTCTTCAAGCACCTCATTAACAGCAGCATTAAGCACCCTAGAGTCCACATCTATTTCTTCTGGCAAAACATAACTTAGTCTTGCCACATCTTTCAAGTCTATTCCTGTGCCAACTTCCCAATACTTTGTGGATATTGGCAATCTTCCCGATGCGCCTATTCCTCCAAATATCAGCTGTGCTGCACCTTCTTCGGCATAACTGCTTTGTTCGTATGCAAAAATCATTGCATCAATAGCATCCAACGAGCTCAGTCTGTCGGCACCATAGGGACTTCCAAATAGGCTAACTATGCTTTTCAATTTAGAAGAACTCAAGCGCCGAATTGCCTTGCTATATGAGGCTGACACTCCATAATTTGAGCGAGGGAAGACCGACGAATAGACCCCTGCTAAGACATGAGTATAACTCTTTTCCAATTTAGACACCAGCGCCTCTATTGTCGCATCAGACGAGCCTGAGCTAACATAGTAGTGATCGGCCTCTATGTACTTATCCACCATTTTCTGAAAGTAAGTCTGCCTAGACGCTCCCATGACAATAGTCGCAACTCTGGTGTTTCTAAGGTCTTTAAGAGGCAAGAGACTATCAGTGTTACTTGTCAGCGTAAGTGCTTTTTTGTATAAATTGCTGATTGTCGCATTATATTTTCTGTTCTTTACAAAGGACACAAGCGAGTCAGTCTTTGAAACATCGGGAGGAGCAATATTGGAGTAGCGCTTAAATGCCAATACTTTCCTACACTTACTGTTTATAAAGTCTGCACTAATCTCGCCTCTATTTATTGCCGCAAGTATTGTGTCTACCACCACATTAGGATGGATAACGTATTCTACAACATCGCAACCTGCCTTTAGCGCTTCCAGCTCTGCACGACCCTCGGGGTATAGGGTTCTTACACCAGCCATGTTCATGGCATCGGTAAACACCAAGCCTCTAAAATTCATCCTATCCCTCAATATTCCACCAATGACATGACTAGATAGCGTCGAGGGCAAATCAGCTTTGCCAGTGATTTTAGGCAATGCAATATGCGCTGTCATTATCCCCCCCACGCCATCATTGATGGCTCTGGCAAATGGAAAAAACTCCAAGCTGTCTAGCTCCTTGAAATCTCTATTTGTTACTGGCAAGCTATGGTGAGAGTCTGTATCGGTGTCGCCATGTCCAGGGAAGTGCTTAGGCGTCGATAATACTTTCGAGCGCTGCAAGCCCGAAATCATTGCTAACAACTTATTTGACACTCGATATCGGTCTTCGCCAAAGGATCTATAATTAATTATTGGATTGTTACGATTTGAATTGATGTCAGCAACAGGACCAAAGTTGACAGATACCCCAAGAGCTCTGCATTTTTCGCCTAGCTCCCTACCCATTGTTTCTATATACGAGTCGTCGCTAACTGCCCCAAGTGTCATGTTGTAGGGATATCTATTCATGTCCTTAATGCGCATTGCCAAGCCCCATTCTGCATCGGCAGCCACCATCAAAGGAACATTCGATACTGCCTGTGCTTCTGCAATATAGCGGATATGTTCCTTAACACTAGGAGTTTTACCCAAGATAATACCACCAACTTTATGTGCGTCTATTTTTTGCTTTAAGCTCAGCAACTGCGCATTTCCACTCTCGGGGTAGGCAACAATCATTATCAATTGTGCTATTCTTTCCTTCAAGCTAAGTGTTGCAAGTACATTGTTCACCCACGAGCTGTTTTGAAGACTCAAGAAGTCAGGCTCATGGAAGGAATCAGCAACACCAACAGATGTATGAATGGCACTGTTGGACGACAAGATTGGAGACAGTAGACATGCAACAGCAAGTAACAAAAACCGCATCCCTTTTTGTATAAATCTCATCTTTAATTAAATCATTTACAAAATCAACTATTTAGTGTCTGTCTATAATGTAGGGAGTCTGAACTACAAAGTTAAACAGCAAGGCTTGCCGTTCTGTATACTGGGAGTTTGTGAATTGGGAGTTTACTTGTGTAAATGACTAATTCGCAAAGTGAGCATAACGCAGATATTGGACTTTATATACGGACTCTATTTACTAAGTATTCAGCTATCTGCACAGCATTTAGAGCTGCTCCTTTTTTTATCTGATCACCCACACACCAGAAAGTCAAGCCCTTAGGATTAGTCAAATCTTTGCGAAGGCGCCCCACATAAACATCATCCTTGCCCGACAAGAACAGAGGCATAGGATATTCCTTGTTTTCAGGATTATCCATCAGTGTCAGCCCATCTGCTTTTTCAAATGCTGTGCGCACATCGTCCAGCGACAGCTCCTTTTCCGTTTCCACCCATATAGCCTCAGAATGCGCTCTCAGTACTGGTATACGCACGCACATAGCACTGACCTCTATGTCGGAATGTAATATCTTGCGTGTCTCGTTGAACATCTTCATTTCTTCCTTTGTATAGCCATTTTCTGTGAAGACATCCACTTGTGGGATAATATTCATCGCTAGTTGGTAGGCAAACTTATCCACAACAACCTCCTCGCCTGCAATAACTTGCCGAGTCTGAGCTACAAGCTCGTCCATTGCTGCTGCTCCGGCTCCACTTGCAGCTTGGTATGTAGAAACATGGACTTTCTTAATCTTCGACAGGTCGTTGATTGGTTTAAGTGCCACCAACATCTGTATGGTTGTACAGTTAGGGTTAGCAATAATATTGCGCGGCGCATTTTTTGCATCTTCGCCATTTACTTCTGGCACAACCAAGGGGACATCTTCGTCCATCCTGAATGCACTGGAGTTGTCAATCATCATAGCACCATGCTTGGTTATTGTTGTCGCATAATCCTTAGATGTTCCCCCTCCTGCTGACACTAGTGCAATGTCTACATCTTTGAAGTCGTCATTATGCTGAAGCTCCTTTACTTCTATTTCCTTACCTCTAAACAAGTATTTAGTACCAGCACTTCTAGACGAGCCAAACAACAACAGCTCATCTAAGTTAAAATTGCGTTCTTCCAAAACCTTCAACAGCTCTTGCCCAACAGCTCCACTTGCTCCTACTATAGCAATTCTCATATCATTTTATTTATTTATTTTCACCCAAAATCCGACCAAAGTTTACCCCTCCTCCAAGGATGTGACATTATTGTCGAGAGCATAACGTAGACGACTGGAGGGCGAACTTGTGTGTTCACCCTCCAGTCCGTCTCAAATTTTAATCTGGGACTAACAACATATTGTCGCTATGCTACTTTTTATTCACGCCTCAACCCTCGTGTAGGTGTAACATTGCAAGCGTAACGAGGTGTTGGATCTGACAGACGAATTTTAATTCTGCAACTTAAAAGTGATAGGGCACTGGAACCTACAGTTCACAGCTCTACCCCCTTGCCGACCAGGCTTCCACATAGGCATCTTTGCTACTACTCGCAAGGCCTCCTTGTCAAGTGCTGGGTCAACGCCTCTTAGGATAACAGCATCTTTTACGGTTCCGTCTTTCCACACTACAAATTGCACTACCACACGCCCTTGCACTCCGTTTTCTTGTGCTACCACAGGGTATTTAACTTCGTCGCGCAACCATTTTTGCAATGCCGAATAGCCCCCAGGAAATTCGGGCATTTCTTCTGCTATTTGAACAATCTCTTCCTCTTTTTTTACAACCTCCACAGGCACATCTTTCACAACGGATTTAATCTCAACCTCTCTATCTACATCATCGTCAAAAAGTTCAAGGTCAGTATCTACATCTACATCGTTGTCAACAACTTCGATTTCTGTTGTCAATTGCTGCGGTGGGGGTGGTGGGGGTGGTGTGTTCAATATTTCCTCGCGTGCTACCTGAGGAACGTCTATTTCTATAGCTTCCACCTTATCGTCTCCCAAATCGGCAGCCGCTTTTATCTCTTGGGTTGTATTAAATACAATCCAAACTGCAAAAAGACACAAACATAGACCCAATGCCAAAAAAACAGCTTTGTTTCTTTCCATGTCCTTACTAGGGTTTTTCTTTAGTTCCATATCTTATTATTTTTTATCGTTATCGAATTATTAAGCAGGTCAAAGTAAGTAATAGTTTTTCGATTACACAAAAAAAACATATTAATTTTATTCCAAAATGCGCATCAGACGAGCACTGCAAATACTCCAAGCTCAATAATCAAAGCACTTAGCAAGGAGAACAACAGTCAGCAGTATTGTACATATCAATGAGTTAAAACATATAACAGAGCCCCCTGATGCGCATCTAAAATTTATCTTTGCAGTTTAAAGGTAATAGGAATGCGGAACCTACAATTCACTGCTCGTCCCCCTTGCAGACCTGGCTTCCAGTTTGGCATTTTGTCAATCACTCGCAAAGCTTCGTTGTCGAGAGAAGGATGTACTTTCCTCAATACAACAGCATCTCTGACTGTTCCATCTTTCCTCACAACAAACTCTATTACCACCCTTCCTTCTATTTCTGTAGCTTGCGCATCGGCGGGATAAACAACTTCCTTGTTCAGCCATGCTGCTAGCGCTGCCACTCCTCCAGGGAATGTAGGATTCTGGTCTGGAATATCGACTACAGTATCCTGTGCCACAATGACATCCGAAGAAGAAGGCATCCGTGATGCTAAATTGTTTAAGGCATCTGTAACATCAGGTTCGTCAAATACATCAATGTCTATTAAAGGTACATCTTCCTTTGTTACAACGATATCTGCAAATATAGGTTTAGGGGGAGGTGCAGCCTGACGTTCGGGCATTTCCTCCCTTGTTATTTGTGGGATATCTAATTCTACTGTTTCGATGTTGTCATCACTAAAAGCTACTGTGGCTTTAATCTCCTGGCTTGCAGAGAACACTGCCCATACTCCTAGCAGAGATAGGCTCATACCTATTGAAAGGAACAAAACTTTGTTTCTCTCAATGTCCTTGTTTGGATTCTTTTTTAACTTCATAAGCTTGATTTTTAATTAATATTTGTCCATAATGTCGGGAGTCTGAACTATAAAGTTAAATATCAAGGCTTGCCGTTCTGTTATACTGGGACTTTGTGAATTGGGAGTTTACTTGTGTAAATGACTAACTCGCAAAGCAAGCATAACACAGATATAGGACTTTATAGACGGACTCTAATTAATATACAACTTTCGATTACTACTTCAAATCAATAAAAACCTTTCAAGCCAGAATATCGCTAGTTCGCCTACTACGTGCTCCAATCTCTTCAAAACAAAGCTATTGTTCGTTTTAGACGCAATTTGCGTCTCTCTCCGTGGCGGTGCTACACTTCGTTCACCAAAGTCCTTGTTTCATCGAGTTTAAGATCTTCGCTACGGTGTTTCCAGTGCATATATACACAACGTTTATTAATCTACTTTATTGTCTAGCATTAAAAAATTTTCAGCTTATTTCAACCCAGAATAATCTGAGTTAAAAGTAATTTGCCTAAAAAGTTAAGTAAGTATACTGAACTTTATGTACTTTTGTGCTCTTAGTACTACTCCGCAATGAAACAAATAAAGTACATAAGTCCCAAAGAGGCTGTAAAAATAATAAAATCGGGCGACCGTGTACATTTACATGGTGTTGCATGCTCGTCGAAGGAGTTGGTAAATGCTCTTATTGAGAGAGGTCGGAACGGAGAACTAAAAGACGTAACAATACAACACACTCACACACAGACATCTGCCGACTATGGCTCCAAGGAGTTCACTTCGGCATTTAATGTTGAACAATTGTTTGTCGATAGCAATTTCAGAGAGCATACACAGAAAGGGTACGCACAGTATGTCCCTGCATTTTTATTCGACACCCAGCGCCTTATTAGGCAAGGATATATGACTCCCGATGTGGTGCTTTGCATGGTCTCGCCACCAGACGAGCACGGCTATGTATCCTTAGGTTTGAGTGTTATGTGCACCCTTGCAGCAATAGAAGTCGGCAAGACTGTAATTGCAGCGGTAAATCCTAATATGCCTCGCACTCACGGCGATGCCCTGATGCACATCGACAATTTCGATATATTTACGGTTGACGAAAGCCCCATTGCTAATGTGCCAAATCCTCATATTGCAGACACAGACAGAAAAATTGGGAGATATACTGCCGAGCTCGTAGAAGATGGCGCCACCTTGCAAATTGGCATAGGCTCGATTCCCAATGCTGTACTTTCGAGTCTCACAGGACATAAAAATCTGGGGGTACATACGGAGATGTTCGTGCCAGGGCTGTTGCAACTTATTGAAATGGGAGTTATTAACAACTCCATGAAAAAAATCGACATAGGAAAACTCGTTGCCACGTTCATGCTTGGCGACAGTGGCTTATATCAATTTGCTGACAACAATCCCATGCTTCAAATGAAGGATGTGGCATATACCAACGACCCTCGCGTAGTGGCACAAAATCCCAAGGCAACATGCATAAACTCAGCAATACAGATAGACCTGACGGGACAGGTATGCGCCGACTCCATTGGCAGCATTCACTACTCTGGCGTGGGCGGACAGATGGATTTTATGACTGGCGCAGCATGGAGCAAAGGTGGCAAGGCTGTTATTGCCATGCGCTCGACAACAAAAAACGGAGAAAGCAAGATAAGTCCTTTTATTACTCTTGGCGGAGGAATAACAAGCACCAGAGCAAACGTACATTGGGTAGTAACAGAGTATGGAGCAGTAAATCTTTTTGGCAGAACATTACAGCAAAGAGCTAAACTGCTGACTTCCATAGCTCACCCCAAGCACCGAGAAAGTCTAGAAAAAGCTGCCTTCGAGCGCTTTGGTGAACATTATTTGAATATAACAGTTTAATAAACAAATGAAACAAAATTAGTTTAAAATAAATTTTAAAATTATGTCTGAAAAAGTTTTTGACAAAGTAAAGCCCGGAGTCATTACGGGTAGCGACTTACAAGAGGTATTTCGCATTGCAAATGAGAACAACTTTGCTATTCCTGCTGTGAACGTAGTAGGTACCGATTCTGTGAATGCAGTTATCGAAGCTGCAAAAGTAGTTAACTCTCCTGTGATCATCCAGCTATCAAACGGCGGAGCACAGTTCTATGCCGGTAAAGGGCTGAAATTGGACGGTCAGGGCACACAGGTTCTTGGTGCAATATCGGCAGCTAAGCATGTACACACTGTAGCCGAAGCTTATGGTGTTGCTGTGATTCTTCATACAGACCATGCTGCCAAAAAGTTGCTTCCTTGGATAGACGGATTGCTAGATGCCAGCGAGAAGCACTATAAAGAAACTGGCAAACCTCTTTTCTCTTCTCATATGCTAGACCTATCAGAAGAACCTTTGGAAGAGAACATTGCAATTTGCAAAGAGTATCTTTCTCGCATGTCAAAAATAGACATGACTCTGGAGATAGAACTAGGTATTACTGGTGGAGAGGAAGACGGCGTCGACAATTCTGATGTTGACAATGCCATGCTATATACTCAGCCCGAGGAAGTTTGCTATGCCTACGAAGAGCTATTGAAGATTTCTCCAAACTTCACCATTGCTGCTTCATTTGGTAATGTGCATGGTGTTTACAAGCCAGGAAATGTGGTTCTAAAGCCAACAATCCTTAGAGATTCGCAAGCATATATCAAGAATAAGCTTGGCACTGGCGACCTGCCTGTGAACTTTGTTTTCCACGGTGGCTCAGGCTCTTCACAAAAGGATATCAGAGAAGCCATAGAGTATGGCGTTATCAAGATGAACATAGATACCGATACGCAATGGGCAATGTGGGACGGCATTCGCAAGTACGAAGCTGCAAACCACGACTACCTGCAAGCGCAGATTGGCAACCCTGAAGGAGCTGACAAGCCTAACAAGAAGTTCTACGATCCTCGTGTATGGCTAAGAAAAGGCGAGGAAGCAATGATTGAGAGGCTAAAGATTGCATTCAACGATCTGAACTGCATCGACAAAAGCTAATTAGAGCCCATCCATAAAATAATAGCAGGGAGTCCAAAACATTTTGGACTCCCTCTTTTTTTAAGAATATTAAACCCATAGAGGCAAACACATAGCATTCGCTATGTCAATTCACAAAAACATTTCCTATCTTTGTGCGTATATAAGGTATAAACAAATGAGATACTTAGACCCGAAAAATGACCTGACTTTTAAGAAGATCTTTGGCGAACATCCGCACTTGGTTAAAAGCTTGCTGAATGCGCTATTACCCTTGGAAGATGGTCAGCAGATAGAGGATATAGAATATCTTCCTGCCGAACTAGTGCCAGAAATATATGGACTGAAGGATTCAATTGTCGACGTTCGATGCAAGGACAACAGAGGCCGACAGTTCATAGTAGAAATGCAGATAGTATGGACACAAGGCTTTGAGTCCAGAGTGCTGTATAATGCCGCAAAGGCTTATGTGAAACAATTGAACAAAGGAGACAAATA
>JBKECH010000051.1:0-24380 GCA_047974415.1 Bacteroidales bacterium
AAGCATAAATACGTTAATGTCAACCTTCCCAAATTTCCAGTTGCTTCGGTCGATACTCAAACATAAGTTCGTTTTTTCCGGCAACAAAGCAAAAATAAAGCGAGCTATTAAATCAGGGTCTAGCTCAAACTTAGCAATAAAACGCTGTATTCGCCTCAGGTTGGAACTTACTTGTGCCGTCGCATTAAAGGCTTGTGCCATTCGTTCAAAATTGACCGTTTGCACCTTGCATAATGCCATAATTAGCATGCTAATGAGTTTTATGCGAGAAAGATTGATAATTCCTTTAAATGGCACTTGCAAGACTTCGTATAATTCCTTACTTTTGCACTCGATGTTGGTTTTCTTCATGACTAGAGAAATTGGTGATAATATTCCTCTAAGATACGGAAATCCAACATTTTATACAAGCATTTTAAGTGTTTATTTCGTTAATATTTAGCCGTTTGCTTTTTTTGTCATGTACTAAGGATTCAATCAAAAAAACTCACTCTTTCAGACGTTTTTGGATTTCTTGAAGATATAAGTCATGCATGCTTTTTGATTGAATGGGGCTACCCAATAAAAGGATATTATCATTTTTATCTGTTAAAACTGTTTCAAAACCTTTATCATTTAGCATAAAACTATTACTTTGGACAAACTCATTTTTTTTGTCAAGAAAAAATGGATATCCAAAATCTAAAATTTCACCTGTTTCATAGAAATGTTTAATCAATTCAAAATCATCATCAGAAGTGCATATAAGGATTATTGGAACTTTATGCTTATTAAATTCAGGAACTAGTTCATTCCATGAGTTGATATGTCCTATACAAGTTCCACATGACGCATCGATCCTTGAATATATTTTATACTCAGAATTTAACAAATCACTTTTATCATTTTCCAAATAATTTGTAAAAGGGGCATATATTCCTAAACTATCTGGAAGGTTTAATTTTTTACCTAAAGCTTTTTCAGCTACAGATTCTAATTTTGTAATTTTATTAACGCTTTGCGTTTTATCCATACATGATGTTATTATAAAAACACATAGAAGCTTAAGTACATAATTTGTTTTCATAATTTTCAAATTTCAGCTTTAACAATAAACCCGCTATCTACGTCATAAGAATAAATCGTTTCATCATTAGAAACCGCTAGGCCTAAAATACGTTTATTCAAATTTAACTTTTTTATAGGGTTGCCATCCCAATCAAATACGTACACGTACTTGCAATAGTTCATATCTTCTCTTTCTGCATAACTTAGACCAGAATATGCCAAATAGATATATTTATCTGTAACTGCTCCAGAAAGAAAAGTTTTTCTTATTTCATTGTTTTTTTTCATGAAATTGTAATCACCTCTTTTACCAACTTCAAAATCCATGTTTACCATATGTGGCCCTTGAACGGCAATATTAGGAGATGGTTGTGCAATGTTGTATATTTCCATTATATCAGTAAATAAATAAGGTATGGCCACTTTATCTCCTGATGGTTTTAAATAGAAAAAAGAATGGCATGCATCTTTTAAGGCATCAGTAGGAACATCTTTGGGTATGTATTTAAACTCTCCAAACTCTTTTTGCAACTTTCCGGAAAAATCTATTTCTTGAATTTTATATTTGGAGTTTGCCTTTCCCGAAGCTAAAAACTTACTATTACCTATAAGAGTAATTTGATAGAAGTTATCTTCTACGGGGTAGGATTGAAATAATTTCTCGTTACCATATAATGCACTTGATTTATCTATTGTAAAAATCTTTTTTTTGGTTACGTCGTATACCCATAAATTATCATCAACAATCCCAGTGCAAGCTGCTCCAATAGCTTCATTGGGCCCCCTTCCTTTTTTTAAATACCCTTTAGATAGTTTATTGCTTTTTAAATTATAGTTGTAGAAAAAAGATTCAATTTTCTTAGTGAAATTGAATATTATTAAGGTAGAGTCAAGCAATTGTAAGGTGCGGGGCTCTCCATCTTTATATTCGAATAGATTTTTAAAAACAACATCTGTTTCCATGGGAAATTTAGTAAAAGAAGTGATGTTTTCATGTAAAACTATACTTTCACGTTTCTTACAAGAAGTCAAACTTACCATTAGCACTCCAATAATTAAAATGCCTTCTCGTTTTATTTTTTTAAAAAAATTCATATACTTTAAGATTTGAAAAATAATGATTCATTTTGTTAAAAAGTATCGCGTTGGCTTATAAACCAACGTGATATCATTTCTAAACATCAATATCAGATTAATAAAATCTAAATAATTTAAAATATTGATTACTAATCAGTACAGGTATGATAAAACCACGAAGGGTCACAATCTTGAATTGTAACATTGTGGACAACGCATTGGTCATAAGGATCATTATCGCAAGCATTGCGATCGCTTTCGGCATTTGCAGTATTGATAGCAATTAAACTTGCCAAATCTGTATTACCACTACTATTGGTAGTACTAAAAAACATAGTCATTGCTATTGCAAAAACTCCTAAAATTCCAATTATTTTTTTCATGATGTTTATATTTTTCTTGATTTCAATTAATATTGAGTATAAACTCGTTTTGTTTCTTCATTTATACTTTGAAGCAAAGTTTTTTAGGTTCTCCGTATGATTAGGAAATGACAAACCGTATTTAATCTTATATTGCTCCCCTAAGGGAGAGCTACCAAAACTGAAATTTTATCGCGAGTAATCTTTTATATTTTGAACTCCCCCCCCCCCCTCAAAAAAGTCCTATTTTTATAATTAGTCAAAGGCGTTGCAATAAAAATAGCTGGTAGAGCTAATCCTGAACTCGTTTCAGGAGCTAATTTCCTTAATGCCTTAAACAACACCAACACTCTTCCCCTCAACTCTAAAAGTTGGGCTGCAAGTAATTGGTATGTTGCTTTAATTTTCATTTTATTTTATATTACGTTACTTCAGTTGGCAATGCAATATTACTTATTTTTTTTTGATAAAGCAACTTTTACTTTATATATTTGGCTCTATGTCGTTTGTAGTAGGTAGTTATTTTAGCTTTGCCGTAGGCAATTAATCTTACTAGCATGAAAATTTCCACGCATAGCTTCCCCATCGGGGATTAATCTGTTTAATTGTTGAAGGTTGAATTGTTGGAAGTTTAGGATCTGCGCAGGGCGAACATTGTTAAAATTATTAATATTTTGAGGTCTGTGCAAGGTAAATAGGGTTAAAGTTTTTGATTTGGAATGAAGGAGGAAATTTGGAATTGTTAAAAAAGCATTGGTTCAAAATGTGGGCTCACCCACTCTATTCGACATAGAGCCTTATTTTAGTTCTACGAGTTTTTGAATTGATTTTTCAGAATTTGGGTGCTGGATGAATTTGAGATTCTCGCTACGGCGACTCAATACATGTTTCAGGTATAATATTAAAATATAGATGCATTATTTTTTGCGCATTAATAAAATGTTGCTTAACTTGCGGACTGAAAGGCACGCTTGAGTGTCGATGAAAACGTAATTTTTACTGTGTAGTACATTGTTATTCAGTTGTTTAAATATTGCTTTTGACTGGTTTTGCTTATATGAGTTGAGATTGAGCATGCTGGCTTCGGTGGTTAATACATCGTTAATTATGCGTCGTGCTTGCTCTCTTTTATCTTGCTTTATTTCTACGGACCTGTATTCTGGAGCTGTGATGCGTAGTGAATGCATTCGCCCATCTACACAATGCATTGATTTTCAGCATTTTACCCCCCCCCTCGCAAGGACTCTCTTTCTTCTTACCTAAGAGATAAGGACTCCTTTTTTCAAAAAGAGTTTAGATTTACAAGTTCTCAAAAATTGAAATGTAAAAAATATTATGCTTTGCAGTCTTGCAAGGCAGTAATTGTTACGCCTTGTCTTGAGGTATGTAACGTCTTGTCAATCATGTGTGTATCTGATATTTATAATTATTTAAAAACAAAAGTCTATGAGAAAATTTACTCTGATTTTAGTTATGTGTTTTGTGCTACTCGGTAGCGCATACGCGCAAAGAGCAATAACCGGGAAGGTTATTGACGAGAGTGGAGTGCCGATGGCTGGGGTTACCGTTGTGATAAAGGGGTCGACTAAAGGCGTTATAACGGATTTGGATGGGGGGTATTCGATTGATTGCAAAGAAGGGGAACAACTAGTATTCTCATTTTTAGGGATGGAAGATCAGATCTTGCCTGTTGCGGACAAATCGAGTATAGATGTTGTTATGAAAAGCAAAGATAAAGAGTTGGAAGAAGTTACAGTGGTTGCATTTGGAAAGCAACGGAAAGAAAGTGTGATCTCGTCAGTGGAGACGATCAGGCCAGCAGAACTAAAACAGCCATCTTCAAATTTGACAACGTCATTGGCAGGCAGAATACCAGGAATAATATCGTTCCAAACTAGTGGAGAGCCTGGGGCAGATAATGCCCAATTCTTTGTAAGAGGGGTGACAACTTTTGGGTATAAGACCAATCCTCTGATTCTTATTGATGGATTTGAAGCATCTACAGGAGACTTGGCAAGATTGACCCCCGACAATATTGAAAGTTTTTCGGTATTAAAGGATGCATCTGCAACGGTGTTGTATGGTGCTAGAGGTGCTAATGGTATAATACTAGTTGACACAAAATCTGGAAAGGAAGGACCAGCAAAGATAAACGTAAGGTTAGAAACAAATTTAGCAACGCCGACGAAAATAAATGAGATGCTGGATGGAGTGGACTATATGAGATTGTATAATAAAGCGCTTATTTCGCGAAATCCAGCAATGGAGCCGTACTATAGTGAGCAAAAGATTCAATCCACAATAGATGGATCCAATCCGATGATATACCCTAACGTAGATTGGTATAATGAATTATTTCGTGAGTCTACGGTCAACAAAAATGCAAATTTCAATATTTCAGGAGGAGGGAAAGTAGCAACTTATTTCACTGCGGCACAAATAGAAAATGAGAAAGGTATCTTGAAGGTAGATCCTCAAAATAATTTTAACAACAATATTAATATATCTCGAGTACAGTTGCGAAATAATGTGGTAATAAACATAACACCAACTACCAAGTTAGACACTCGTTTGTCGGGTAGATTCGAGCGATATAATGGCCCATACTCCTCGGCAAACAGTATTTTCAACATGGTAATGAGATCTAATCCGACAGATTTTCCTGCTGTTTACGAGCCAGATGAGGCTAATAAATATACAGACCATGTCCTGTTTGGGAGTGCTTTTGTAGATGGAGGGTTAAAAACTAATCCTTATGCAGAAATGGTTCGAGGGTATCAGGAGAAGAACATTAGTACCATCACGGCAATGGCAACGTTACGACAAGATCTTCAGTTTGTAACAGAGGGTTTAAAGTTTCAAGCTAAAGCATCGGCAAATACCTATAGTTATTATTCTGGAAGAAGATCGTACGTCCCCTATTATTATGCATTAGAAAGTTATAATGACGTAACGGGAGAATATAAACTAATGGCACTAAATCCAGACAGTGGGCGAGAATATTTAGGAGACATCTCACCAAGTCGCGATGGCAGATCTCATTATTATTTTGAAGGACGTCTGAACTGGGATAGAACGTTTGGGAAGCACGATATAGGTCTTATGACGGTAGGTATAATGGAGGAGTATTTGTTGACTAGTGGCAACAGTAATTCTATTTACGAGACTTTGCCAGAGCGGAATATGGGGAATTCAGGGCGAGTTACCTACGACTATGATAGACGTTATTTTTTAGAGTTTTCGTATGGTTATAATGGATCTGAGAAATTTAAGGGTTCTAAAAGATTTGGTTTTTTCCCATCTGTGGGTTTTGGCTGGCTCGTCTCAAATGAGACGTTCTGGAGTCCGATAAAAGATGTAGTTAGTTCTCTTAAATTCAAATGTACTCTGGGAAAAGTTGGTAATGATGCAATAGCATCTAGAGGAGATCGCTTTTTCTATCTTTCTGATATTTCTTTGGGGGCGAATGGATATAATTGGGGTTCTACGTTTACGAACTCCAAAGGAGGCTACTCCATTAATCGTTATGCTAATCCAGATATAACTTGGGAGGTTTCGACAAAGATGAATGCAGGGCTTGAGATAGGTTTTCTTAATGATGCTCTACAGTTGCAAGTCGATGTATTTAAGGATATAAGAGATAATATTTATTTGAAGCGTCAAAACTTGCCCTCTTCTGCGGGATTTGAGGCGAATATTAGTGGTAATGTTGGAAAAGCTGAGTCCTGGGGATATGAGGCTTCATTAAACTATCAATATATCTCAAAGAGAAATTGGTGGCTTTCAGGACGTGGGAATATTACCTATGCAACTAATAAATACATAGAACAAGACGAGAAGAATTATCCAGACGAGTATCTTAAACGAGTGGGGCACCCAATCTATCAACAGTGGGGGCTGATTGCCGAAAGGTTATTTGTCGATAATGCCGAGATTGAAAATTCACCAACACAAGATTTTGGACTTTATCAGGCTGGAGATATCAAATATAAGGATGTCAACGGAGACGGTGTTGTCAATAATAACGATATGGTCCCTATTGGTCTGCCAACGATTCCTGAAATTCAGTACGGATTTGGACTTTCAGGAGGATATAAGAATTTTGATTTATCGTTCTTTTTTCAAGGAAGTGCCAGAGTTTCTTTTTTTATAGATCCTTCTGCTGGCAGTAATGGAATTGCACCTTTTGCGGGAAGAAGAAATGCGCTTAAAATAATTGCAGAAGATCATTGGTCGGAAACAAATCCAAATGTTCATGCATTCTGGCCACGGTTATCTACCAATGCTGTTTCAAATAATATTAGAAGATCAACGTGGTGGCTCAGGAATGGAGCATTCCTAAGATTAAAGACGGTAGAGCTAGGGTATAATATTATTGCAAAAGGCTTCAAGAAAGTTGGGCTAGATAATGCGCGAGTGTATTTTAGTGGCGAAAATATATTTGTAATTAGTCCATTCAAACTCTGGGATCCAGAAAAAAGAGGTGATGCACTAGGTTATCCCCTAAACCGCAGACTTAACGTAGGTATTCAATTAGCATTTTAATTTTGAAATCTATTAATGATGAAACGAGTCATGAGTGCCAGAATCTCACGCCGAAGAATGATTATATTGGCGAGATACATGTGGCAACTAAAAACAAAATATTAAACACATGAAACCTTTATGCAGTAGGCTATAGGCTGTAAGCCTAACTGCACACAGAAGGATGATTATAAACCGACAAAAGCATAAAGCCTATGGCTTACAGCTTATTGCATAATTATAAACATATGAAAATTTTTACAAAACTATTAACGATTGTCTGCATTCTGAACGTGACATCTTCTTGTTCCAATTATTTGGATATAGTTCCAGATAATACAATAACCCTGGAAGATTTGTTTAATAAAAAAGAAGACGCATGGAAAGCTTTGGCGACAGTGTATAGCTATATGCCAAGGATTGATAGGTTACACTACTCAATGTGGCTCGCAGGAGACGAGTATATTGGCGACGCTAGATATGATTATGATAACAGATTTCAAGCAGGGACTCGGTTGATGATGGGCTTGCAATCTAAAAATTCCCCCATCTTAGGTGACTGGTCTGGGACTAACTATGGCGATAAGCTATACTCAGGAATCAGGCAAGCTAATATTTTTATATACAACATAGACAATGTTCCAGATATGACAGACGTAGAAAAGAAAGACTGGAAAGCACAAGTCAGGTTTCTAAAAGCATATTATCATTTCTTATTACTCCAGAAATATGGCCCAATAATAATATCAGACGACATTATAGAGCCAGATGATACAGACGAAGAGCTTTTTAAAAGGAGAAACAAGGTCGAAGAATGTTTTAAATATATAATAGGACTGATAGACGAGGCAATACCAGGCTTGAGCGAAAAAGCATCAGGAACTTTGCTGGGACAAGTTGATAGGATTGTGGCAAAGTCCATTAAAGCCCGAATACTTTTATTTAGGGCTAGCCCTTTTTACAATGGTAATTCAGAATATTTTGGAAGTTTTTTAGATAGTGATGGAGAGCCATTTTTTTCGAAAAGCTATGAGAAAGGAAAATGGAAAGATGCTCTAGATGCTGTTAATGAGGCAATTGATATTTCTGCTCTTAACGGAGTAGAGATGTATAGTTACGAAAAGCAGATTTATGCTTTTGATCGTGATGCATTTGCCGTGAATAAAGAAAACCTTCAAAAGATTTATGATTTGAGAATGTTGCTTGTAGACCCATGGAACAAAGAGTTAATTTGGGGATATTCCAATATAGAATACCAAAGTGGCAGCCAAATATCACATGGTGCCAATATGATGTTGCCCGAAGGATATGGGGAAGGGATTACAAATAGCACGCCCTATTCTTATCAGTGGTTATGTGCAACGTATAGAATGGCCGAGCGCTATTATACTACAAATGGCGTTCCCATAGAAGAGGATCTTACTTTTGATGTAGCAAACAAGTGGCAAATTACTTATGTCCCTACAGAAAGCGACCCAGAATATCAGAAACTAGCAGGGATCATGCAGCCTGGAGCCGAAACTATACAGTTATATCTAAATAGAGAACCACGGTTTTACGCAAACCTCGCTATTAGTGGAGGTTATTGGCGCACGCACATGGTGAAAATCAGAACCCAGATGTATCAAAATAGCGATGGCGGTTATCTGCCTTCGGTAAATAGAAGTTCATTTTTCAGAACTGGAATAGGTATAAAAAAATTAATTCATCCAGTGTCTAAATCAGGTGCTTGGGAAAGAGTGGTGAATTATCCGTACCCAATTATTCGTTTGGCAGACTTGTACCTGATGAAAGCCGAGGCTTTGAACGAGTACTACGATGCTCCTACACAGGAGGTGTATGATGCTATTAACATGGTTAGAAGAAGAGCAGGAATACCCGATGTTGAGGATATATGGGCGGATGCAAACATTGTAAAAAATGTTGGCAAACATACAACAAAGGAGGGGATGCGAGATATTATCATTGATGAACGCTCTGTAGAATTTGCATTTGAAGGTCTCAGATTTTGGGATATGATTCGTACTAAAAGAGCAGTAGAAGAATTCAATTCTCCTATTTTTGGATGGACGTACACAGGTGAGACAGGCGAAGCATTCTTTAATTTAGAAGTTACACAAACAAGAAGGTTTGATATTTCTAACTGTCTGTGGCCAATAGATCTGTCAGAAATGAATACTAATTCCAATCTGATTCAGAATCCAGGATGGTAAACATCAAACATTATTAAAGAATTATTTAAGAACCATTATTACAACACAAGGTGAGAAAATTATGAAAAATATAATAATTATGCCAACGGTCTTGCTAGCCAGTATTTTGCTATTTGCTTGTCAAGACGAAAGAGGGAATATGTTAGTAGATCATGACAACATTGCACCTCAGCCACCAACCGATATCTCGTATATGCCTTTGTATGGAGGAGCCAGATTTTATTATACTTTGCCTAGCGATGAGGATTTACTAAATATAGAAGCAACATTTACAAACAAAGAGGGGCAAGCATTCTCGTCTGTAGCATCCTATTTTGTTGATTCTATTGATGTATTGGGCTTTGCTGATACAATAAATTACGACGTAGAATTGTATGCGGTTGATAGGTCTGGTAATAAATCTAAACCTGTGACAATCAGTGTTAAGCCAAAAGAGTCAACTATCAATAGAGTGATTAGAACTCTTGCTCTTAGACCAGCATTTGGGTCATTCTTTGTAGAGTGGGAAAATGAATTAGAGCAAAATATTAATGTATACGTAGACTTCAGTTTCACCAAAAATGGAGAGAAGAAACAAATCACTAGAATCTTCTCATCGAATATGAAAAATGACCGCCGTTTTATTAATGACTTAGACAGCGTAGCAGAGAATAATACCTATGATATTCAGGTGTATATCTCAGATTCATATGGGAATGAGTCTAATGTATTGAATATGGGAGCAATAACCTTGTTGGACGATTCCGAGATTGATAAGTCTGATTGGGTGCTTCCTATGACAAACGACTCAATAGGAGGTGTCCCTCAGGCATTTGGAGATCATATGGAAGGGCGTCTTTCAAAAGTTGTTGATGGAATTGTAGATGAAGGGCAGAATTTGAATTTTATGCATACTGGGAATAATGGAAGAACTGGAATTAAGGAGGATGGAAACATGCCTTGGAATATTATAATAGACCTGGGAGACTATTATGAGTTGAGCCGCATACTCACTCATCAAAGACATTATTCGGACGAAAATTGTGGAGATATTTGTCCCGGGAAATACTACGACCCAAGCAACGTTGGGTATTATGAAATGTATATTTTTGATGAGGATATTCAGCAATGGGAGCTAGTTTCAGAACACAAAATACCAGAGCCCACAAATCTCAATGAAATTGAAATTGCTAAAAAAGGAAGAAGAGGTGACATGACCTATATGTTGCCCGACAACCCTCAGTTTACTAAACCGACACGTTGGTTTCGTTATAAGGCAATTGCAGCTTTCGGGAATAATTACACTAGTAACAGCGCGCTATACTTGTCGGAAATATCGCTTTATGGTAGAAAAGCTAACAAATAAACAACAGCAATTATGAAAAAAATAATATTATTGACATTGATATCAGTGGTCTTATTGTGTTCTTGCGAGAACATGTACGAGAATCAGCAAAAATATGAAGGAGAAGTTGTTTATCCAGGTAAGTTCGATACCATTGTGGGGCATATTGGTTTTGAAAGAGTAGAAATAGACTTAATGCGTGCAGGACGTATTCCGAGCAGTCAAATGCACTTAGGAAAAGCAAAAAAAACAAAAGTAGTGTACGATGATAAAGAGATTATTATAGATTCATTGACCTCTTATGTTAATGTTACTGGATTAACTCAGTCAAGACCCTACAATTTTAAAGTTTACGCAATAGATGAACACGGGAATGAATCGGTTCCAAAGGAAATTTCATTAATTCCATACACTAAAAGTGATTTGATTAATCTTGCAATCAGTCCACCACGAATAAAGATATTCCCTTCATCTGCCATTGTCGAATGGAAAGGCAGTCTTTCCTCAATATTGATGGACTTCTATGGTTTTAAATATTCTTATGTCAACAAGGAAGGCAAAAAAATAAGTGGAGAGAGAGTTGCCAATACTAGCTTCTTTGTTACAAAAATAGAAGCAGGACGCCAAGTAGATGTAAGCGTAGATTACAAAGTTATTCCTAGAGTAAACCGTATTTCTATCATAGATACAGTGACATTTACAGATGTTGTGACATTTGAAATGCCAAAGCAATCAGCCTATTTTACACCCGACGAAAAAGATGTCTTGCTTGCTAATGGGATAACTGATTTTTCGACAACCGCTGTTTCTGACATCAATAAGCTTATTTATCCAATTCATGCCAATTCTCTGTTGGATATTATGTATTTCTCAAATCTGGAAACTCTAGATCTTACAGGTGGCAAACTCTTTAAACTGCCTAGTCTATTGTACGTTAAAGGATCCCTACATGAAGTTGTTGGCGGAGGTGATTATGCTCCATGTTTAAGGAAAGCCGGAGACATATCTATTGGCAATCAGCAAATGCTAAAGGAATTGTTAGAATCAGAAACCCTAAAAAAAGTGTATTACAGACCAAATTCAATGGGGCTTGATGATGTACTTGCACCCTTTGTTAAAACAGGTGTAGTAGAGTTGATAGAAGGACCAAAATCTGTCCTTTTGGATAATCAGTTCTATTTAGACAGCCGAGTTCAGTCTTCATATTTCCATGTTGATATTGAATTTCCTGCAAACGACGCACCTTCTGGTGAAGGTCTTGAAAATATTTACAAGGTAACATGTAAGAAGAAATCTTCCTCTATTATATTCGCTTTACCAGCAGAGTATCAGTTCAATGTCGAAGATTACAAATATTTGAAGTTTAAAGTTTATACTCCTTCAAAAAACAGTTTGTCAGGAGAGTATTCGAAATTCCAGCGACTGTGGCCAAGATACATGAACTGCCTATGGAATTATAGAGGGAACAGCAACTTTGGACAAGAGCTATGGAATGATAAGAAGTTTAATATCCCAGATGAAGACTTGCAAAAATGGACAGATATAATCTTGGACCTATCAGAGCTGAAAGGCAAACACAGTAGGGTCATAATTTTGAATATAGGTGGAGAGCCAGGTATTAATCCGAGTTCAGACATAATATATTATTTTGCAAATTTTCGATTCGAGAAAGAGTAGATTGAGGAGTAGGTGCTTAGGTAATGGGTAAGCTGATGAATGTTTGAAGCCCTCACTACGGTGTTCCAATGCATGTTTTGTATAATATTATGTATATGTTGGGAGTTTGTGAATTGGAAGTAGAGACGCCAACTTGGGCGTCTTTACTTGTGTAAATGACCAACTCGCAAAGCAAGCATAATGCAGATGTTGAACTTTATAGATAGGCTTTAATATAAATCATCAAGTTCTGTTGCCATATTCTTTAATAGTTGTGGGTGTTCGTCGGCAATATTTATGCTCTGGTTAGGGTCTTCAATGCAGTCGTATAGTTCAAATGTTTCATTGCCATTATTTTTATACTTAGATAATCTATAGCGACTAGATCTGAGAGACACTGAATTATTAAATGCCGACATAATGTTTCTTTCTCTTAGGTCTTTTTTTTCGTACAATAAAGGTTTTAGGCTACATCCATCTAGACTGTCAATGGCTGGCACTTTGCACAAGTCTATAATTGTTGGGTATAGATCTATCGAGCCGACAATGTCGTTTATAGTCTGTCCTCCCATTGTTCTTGGATCTCTGATAATAAGGGTGCTACGTAAAGCTCGGTCGTAAAGGGTGTGCTTCCCCCATACTAGGTGGTCGCCAAGGTGCCACCCATGGTCGCCCCATAAGATGACTATGGTATTATCATCTAGTCCTTGTTTTTGTATTTCGGTCAATAACTTTCCGACCTGAGTGTCTATGTAGCTAACGCATGCGGAGTAGCCGTGTCGGAGCTTTCTTGCGTATGCGTCGGATACTTGCTGGCTTAGAGTTGGTTTTTCGTCGCCCAGCAAGTATCCCGAGTTGAGTTCATTGCTATTATGAAGCCCTCTTCCCTTGGTGTTTATTGGCAGATAGGGATTTGGCGACAAGGGGATGCTGTCTTCGTCGTACATGTCCCAATATTTTTCTGGTGCATTAAAGGGGAGGTGAGGTTTAAAGAAGCCGACAGCAAGAAAGAACGGTTTGTCGGAAGCCGATAATTCTTGTATCTTCTTTATTGCCAGTTCGGCTGTCAATCCGTCGGGATAACCATTATCTTCGCAGATTCCAAGTTCGTAGGGCATTGCTTGTTTTTTCAGTTGAGTGCGATTTGTTCCGTCTGCGTATGAGAAGAAAGCATTCCAACCTGTTCCCCATTTGCCTGTGTTCAGGAGCATTTCATCCCAGCTGTAAGGTAGTTCTTTTTTACTGCTGACTTCTTGCTTGTAGTCATACACAAAACCATCGGGGCTATGACTGATTTTGCCTATGCCAACGGTGCGGTAGCCGTTTCGTCTGAGATGATGAATGAACGTTTCTGGACGCTTTTGTTCAGGCTTGTCTGAAAGTAGCAGTTTCGTGGCGTTGTTGCTTAGTACTTTTCTATTTCTTGGATATTTCCCAGTTAGCATACTGTACCTTGACGCCCCACAAGTAGGGACCTGCACAAAATGATTTTGAAACAGAGTGCCACTGCTTGCTAGTTTGTCTATGTTTGGCGAGATGACATGTTTCTCTCCATAGCACCCTAGTTCGGGGCGTAAGTCGTCTACACATATAAACAGTACGTTTGGGTGTTGCTCTACTTGTGGCGCTTTGTCGCATGACAGTAATAGAGCGCATGCAGATAGTGTGTGGATTATGCTATTGCTGATATTGAGCATGTTCTGGGTTTATTCATATAGTATTTAGTTAGAGTCCTATGCATAATATGGGTTTATTGTATGATTATAAACCTGTCAGTCCTCAGTGAGTCCTGTGCCAGCAGGGAATTCCTCATTGATAGACACTGACAGCTTGCCTTGTGGCGATAGAGCTCCAAAGACAGCTTTTGCTGCTGTTTCTTGATATACGTCGCCGTCCTGACACAATACTAATATCGCCTTTGCCTTGTCAAAACCCTCGATTCTATCGAGCATATATGGTATTCCAAGATGTACAAGCACGACTCTCTTGATTGATATCAATTTTGAGAGTGCTGTTCTTGTTCTAGGCGACATCCCGTAAGGGTATGTTATACTTTTGTCCTCTTCGTAATTGTTCACTGCGATTATCTTACGTTTGTTAGTTTTCCAGAAGAGCTGGGTGTTTATGATGACGTCGTCATAATCGGTAGTAAGCTTCTTCAGAATTGCCTCCACGTGTTCGTTATTCACATCGTCGTTGAGATAGTATTTGTGGCTTTGACAATATTTATCGCAGGTGCTTTCGAAGGTCGTATTGTCTAGCTTATTTGGCGATACCGTTAATATTGCAAGTCTTTTGTCGTAGGGCTTTAGGGGCAATGCCTCATCATTTTTCAACATACTTAATGATTGCTCGATAAGGTGCTTATTTAGAGATTGATATGTGTCGAGATTTATATTCTCGACGACCTTCTTAGTGTTCAGGGGTTTAAAATTATCCAGACCTGCTTTCTTTTTATGTAACAGTACTTTACGACACTTTTCGTCAATATCATTTTCTAATATTTTCCCTTGTTTTACTCCCCTTGCGATGTTTGTAATGGCATGAGGCACACTAGTTACAAGTTCCAATACATCATTCCCTGCAATTAGAGCATCTACTTCCACGGTCTCTTTATTAGAGAACTTAACCAAACCTTTCATTTCCATGGCATCGCTAATTACAAGCCCTTTAAAGTCCAGTTCGTCTTTTAGTATCCCTCCAATTATCTCCTTTGATAAGGTTGCGGGTAGTTCTTTTCCTTTTGTCAACTCAGGCACAGCAATGTGGGCTGTCATCACGGCGCCTATTCCAGCATTAATCAAAGCTTTGAAAGGCACTAAGTCGCGATTGTTCATCTTTTCTTTTGATGCTAGGATGCTTGGCAGAGAAAGGTGGGAATCTGTTTCGGTGTCTCCGTGTCCTGGGAAATGTTTGGCAGTGGCAATAACACCAGCGTCTTGCATTCCTCTCATATATTCGATGGTTTTGCAAGCCACATTGTCTGGCAACTCTCCATAGGATCGATAGCCAATTACTGGATTGTTGGGATTACTGTTCACGTCAGCTACTGGTGCAAGGTTCATGTGCAGCCCAATGTGCTTTAGTTGCTGCCCTACTTGCTTGCCCATTTCGTAGAGTAAGGTGTTGTCCTGAACCGCTCCTAAGCCTATCGCATATGGATAACTGGGAGCTCCGTCGAGGCGCATACCCAGTCCCCATTCCCCATCGATAGCTGTCATCAGAGGTGTTTTACTGCCAGCTTGATATCTATTTATTAATCGAGGGACATCCTCAACCTTATTTTTAAAAAAGATTATTCCTCCAATCTCATACTTCCTTATAAGCCTGCCGACCTCGCGTTGTTGCCTTGGTGCATCACTGACTCTCACCCAAAGTAGTTGTGCAATTTTCTGCTCAAGACTCATCTCTGACATTTGTTTGTCGACCCAAGAAGTGTTTTGGCTTAGCGCCATAAAGGGTAACATGAGTAGTAGCAGGGGTATTGATATTTTCTTCATATTTGCAAAATTAAAAAAAGAAAAGAGGGCTGACAAATATCGCCCGACCCTTCTTTTGTTAACATTCTTATCCTTTCCCTTTTCGCAGAGATGCATAGGCATTGAGTTTCTAGCATTAACCCAGAATATGCGTTGATGCACGTAGCAGGTGAGCTGATGCATATTCTGGGATTAATAATGTCGCCGTGCGAGAACGGAACTCTTGTGGCTCGCGTTGATCGCATAAATACTAATTCATGTCATTTATTATTAGAGGGTTGCGGTCGGTGCTAGAGTAGGCTCTTGAGGCAATGAATGTAGAGCCGTTGCCGTTGCCCTCTACAGCATCGTATGTTAATATGGATATGTTATTATTGCTAGTACTCATTGTTGACGAAGCAGCGTACCATTTTATGAACTCTTTGTCGGCTCCAGAAATAGTTGCGTCCACAGTTGGTCCTCCCCAAGAGCACCAAAAAGCAGCATAGCCAACAAACTCTATTGAAGATGGCATCTTTACTTCGATGGGGATGTTGTTGGTATTTCTCAGAACGTAGTAGAAGGCAAAAGCATAAATCTCCGTTAGCTTCGTAGACTGCGATAGGTCTATACTTTCTTGCTCCAGCGAGCGAATGTTTCTGAATGCGGCATCCTTAATCCTGACCAGCTCCTTACAATCCCGAAAATTAATTGTACGTACATTTTCGCAACCTGCAAAAGCGGCTCTTCCGATAACCTCTAGTGTTTGGGGAAGTGTTATACTTGTAATGTCGGTATTATCGGAAAATGCTCCAAAATAGGTCGATAGCATGCTTCCAGATGCTGTTCCATCTGCTATTGCCGTAACTAGATAAGGGTTTTGTTCATCGCCATCTTTTATAATATAGTGAGGAATCACTAGTTCTGTTACACCCTCTGATTTGCCTCCTGCAAATCCTGAAATTGTACATGTCATATCCTCTTCGTTAAAGATTGTTACAAAGGTTCCGTCTCGATCAAATACTGCATTGTCAATTATGTTGTCAATTTTAACGCTTGCCGTAGAGCTAGCTTCGCCGACATTATTCTTTGATGTCAGCACCGCAGTGTATGACAGGTCTTCCTTTAAACGCTCAGGAGTAACAAAAGATGTCGTCCCACTGTCTAGAGTTGCGGATATTACAGCCGTTACGCTGGTGTCCATTCCTTCAAATACTTCTAGGCTATACTTTGTCGTTTTTGTCCCTTCTGTCCATTTCCATGTCACATTGCCAAGACCATCGTCTTCGCCCATGAAGCCCACAGGGGCAGTGGGGAAGGAGTTCTCGTATAGCTCCTTCTCGATGTATTTGTCTATGTGGTCCGTGTTTATATAATCATTGTTACAAGCAACAAAGAACGACGGAGTTGCGACAATAAGAAACATTTGTAATAATCGAATTAAATTTTTCATGTGTTTAAAATTCTACAATAAGCTGTAAGCCATAGGCTTTATGCTTTTGCTGGTTTGTTAATCATCCTTCTGTGTGTAGTTAGGCTTAAAGCTTACAGCCTACTGCATGGAAGTTTCATGATAGTCTTTTTATCAGTTACTTTCGGGCCATCCTGGGTTTTGGTGTAGTTCGTATCCTCGGTTCCGATAATCTACTATATCGGAATAACCGATAGGCGCAAGGTATTCTTTTATTATCCCAGCGTCGCCAGCAGCTCCTGGCAATTTTCGCATATTAGCTTCGTTACAACCAAGAATGTATCCCTTGTCGCCTTCTGATAGGATAACATTTGTTGCCAATTTAGGATAGTCTGTCTTGTTTATGTAGATACCTTGGTTTGATTTCGGATTTAGGGTTTGATCTGCATAGTGTAGTTTGCGCCAACGTCTTAAATCATTATACCGGAAGTTTTTTTCTTCCACTAATTCCACTCGTCTTTCCCTTCTTATTTCCCATGTTACTGGCGGTACGCTAGGGTCTCTTTCAGGATCGTCGTAGGTCGAGCCATCCACAGATGGTAGATTCCCAGTTATTTGCAGATGAGGCAATTTAACACTAGCTCTATCTCTAAGTACGTTGATAGATAAATCCAAGTCGGCTTGTGTCAGTATTCCCAGTTCGGCGCATGCTTCGGCATAGTTCAATAGTACCTCTGCATAACGGATGCAAGGAATATCCGTAACATTATTTATGCCTGTTCCCTCGTTGGTGCCGAGCATTTTGTCGTTTCTGTACTTGTTCCACATTATTCCAGAGTTTGAAAAAGAAGAATTAATACCCTCTAGGGCAACCGAGTCATCCATTGTTTGCAACATCCTAGGGTCTCGGTTCACACCAAAGTTAGACATATCCTTGTCTCCCATGTAATTGTTGGAAATGCCAATTGGCAGGCCATCAGAGCAAAGATAAGATTCGATGAGGCTCCTTGACGGACCAGCCTTCTGGTCCTCGTAGCCACTTGCGTATGTCATCGCGCTATGAGTAATTGTCATCTCTCCGTCGTCGAAGTACTCCCTGTACAAAATCATTTCGGGGTTGCCTTCCAAGCTTTCGGAAGAACATAAGTCTCTGTAGTTATCTGCAATTTGGTATGTTCCTGTTGCCATTAGTTCTTGTGCGCAGTCTTTAGCAAATTTAAGAAACTCGTTATAGCCTGTGGCACTGCCTTCTTCATGGTATTTCTCCCATGTCCCTTCGAACAGGAACATCCTCGATGCAAGTGCCAAGATAACATTTCTATTGATTGTCTTATTTGCTTCTTCTTGTGCGTTGTCAACACTAGCTAAAGCATCTTCTATGTCAGTCTTTATTTTGTACATCACCGCTTGTCTATTTTCCCTTGGGATATATATCAAGTTGTAGTCTTTAGGACCTGCAAGGGTGTCGATGTAGGGGATGTCTCCATACTCCACTAGCATTATATAATGCATATAAGCCCTCCAGAATTTGGCCATGCCACGCCAGTACTCCTTCCTGCTGTCGTCTATTGGCACCGAGGGAACATTTTCTATCATCAGGTTTGCTTTTCTGACGTAAGCGTAAAAGTTACTCCAGCTAACGTCTCTTTCATTGGTTCTGACGGATGTCGCAGAAGGTATTTGAGTCTCCCAGGAGCGAGGTGTCTCGTTGGTAAGATCGTCATTAATAATGGCGTACGAAACATTGTTCCGGTTGTTATTAAATATCCATGATGTGCTGACTCCAGGGAAGGCAGTTGCATAGAAACCATAGGACATCATTTTGACATTGTCTTCGGAAGTCCAGTAATCCTCGCCATTCAGCGATGCAGGAGGGAGTTCCTCCAGATTGCAAGATAGGAAGAAACAAGATATTGTCACTAATGTTATATTAATTATATTTCTCATGTGTTTAAGATTTTGTTTTTAGAAGTTTAGTTGTATTCCTGCTGAGTATGTCCTAGAAAAAGGATACGATTTGCCATAGTTAGAGCCCCTGCTTCCTATTAGTGCTGTCTCGGGGTCTATTGGTATATGTGTATTGTCCCATGTTATTAGGTTCTCGCCACTGAAATACACTCTTACCTTTGCCACGCCCACCATTGTGCTTATGTGCTTAGGAAGAGTATATCCAAGCGTCAGGTTTTTAAGTCTCAGATACGACATATCTTGCAGATACCTGTCGTTCACAACAAAATTCCATTTTGCCACATCGGCGTAGTCGGTTGGTCTAGGCCAGAAAGCGCCTGTGTTGTCTGCTGTCCAGAAATCGAGTTGATGTTTGTACCACACCTCGTCGTGCCTAGCGCCAGGGATGGCGTAAACTCCAGTTGCCCAATATTGGCGATTTCCCACTCCTTGGAAGAACATGTTTATGTCAAAACCTTTCCAGTCTGCGCCAATGGTAAACGAGTATTGGTATCTTGGTGTTTCATTGCCAATTTTTGTAACATCGCTAGACTCCTTTTCAATGTCTGCTAAGTCCCAACTGCCGGTTGTAATTTTTCCGTCGCCATTGAGGTCCTGATACATAACATCGCCAGGTCCGAAAGTAAACCAGCCGGTTGCTATTGACGATTGATCTGCTCCATTAATCTGTTTCCCAGTTTCGTCAAAATCCGATTCTTGGAACAATCGGTCTACCTTCAAACCCCATATTTCGCCAAGCTCCATTCCTTCGTGGTAAGACCTTAGACCAGTAGCGGTAGCATCATACTTGGTGATGATTGTTTTATAATCAAACAAGGAGGCGTTTAGGTTTATTCGTAATTTATTTTGAAATTGATGAGTAAAGCTGACTCCTAGTTCCCAGCCTGTAGTTTTTAGCTCCCCAAAGTTTATTTTAGTCCCCGATGCTCCATACGTTGGAGACAAGGACTCGCCAGGTCTAATCATGTCAGAGGTTACCCTTTGGTACCAATCAAATACAAAGTTCAGTTTATTATTGAAAAAACCAGCATCTAAGCCAAAGCCCGAGCTTGTAACTTTTTCCCATGACAATTCATCAGAAACTACAGTGGGATTGCCTGCAGAAAAAACATTCTCGCCGTTTATAATCCATCCAGAAGTACTAGTAGATACTGTAGAAACGAAGGTATTGGTGCCGACATTTTGATTCCCAATCATCCCCCACGAAGCTCTAACTTTCAGGTTGCTGATATATGCTTTAATTGGGGTCCAGAATTTTTCTTCGCTGACTCTGTATCCTATTGATGCTGAGGGAAAGTAGGCGTATTGCGAGTGCGCGGGGAAGCGAGATGAACCGTCGTACCGACCATTTATCTCGAAGAGATATTTTCCCATATAGTCGTAGTTCAATCTCCAGAAAAGCCCCATGGTTGTCCATACGCTCCTGTCTGATGGAGATGCACTTTTATTAGCTTCTCCCACGGTCAGATTTATTTCTGCTTTGTTCATGTCGAGCATGTCGTAATACACCGTTCCGTGCCGCCAATACTCATAATCTTCATAATCTAGTCCAGCAATTACTTTAAAGTTGTGTTTTTCATTCAATGACTTATCGTACGTAAAGAAGCCTTTCCATGTGTTCATCTCGTACCACGATGAGTAATATCCAACATAATTATAAGAATCGCTTGTGTAGTTTCTATAATTATCGGTGGCATTACCAGAGAAGATATCATATCCATATGCCCAGCCTCCTGCCGAGTGATCGTGATTATCGCGCGAGTTAAAAGTATAATCCAAATCAAATTTCAAGCCCTTAACTCCCACCGCCGCAAAGTCGAGGGTACTACCGAGGCTTGCTCTCGCCATCTGAGACTTGCTAGTGTTATAATTTGCTTGTTCGTCGTTGGTAATTGTGTTCCTATATCCAATGCCGTCTATCGTCCCATAAGGAATCCACCTATTCCATCTAGTGATGTAATACCAATTGGGGAAAGTCCCTCCATTGAAATCAAAAGGCTCTTTATATTTAGACCTTGACAACATGCTTCTAAATCGCACTGTCATAAAATCGGAGAGCTTCATAGATATATTTGCGGATGTATTATATCTTTTATATTCGTCATTTTTAATCTTATATAGTCCTTCTCTATCCACCTGTCCCAGGCTGATAGAATAGTTTAGTAAATCAGTGCCTCCAGAAATGTTTATATTGTTGTAGTATGAAGGAGTAGAGCTCCTTAGGTACATACCGACTGCGTCCCATGACCTATAGTAGTAGTCCTTGCCTCCTATTCTTTCCCAATCTCGACCATACACCATTTCTGAGCCTAGATTCTGACCTGCGTATTGCTTTTCCCATTCAATCATTTTCTCAACAGCATCCCAGTTTACGTTGGTGTTTATAATCGACAGGGATGTAGCTCCGTTAATTCTTTCTTGCGCCATCAATCCTGCTGCTGCTGCTTGATATGTCTTGGCAATTTCTGGCATGTTTAAAGCTTCACTAAACCCCAGATTGCCATTATACGATACATTTATCTTCTGCGATTTCTTCCCCTGCTTGGTAGTGATAAGAACAACGCCGTAGGCTGCTCGTGCTCCATATATCGAAGCTGATGCTGCATCTTTCAATACAGACATGCTCTCAATGTCGTCAGGGTTGAGCATATTTAGGTTTGTTGTTTCAACATTATTCACAAGAATAAGAGGTGACCCACCATTCAATGACGAGCCTCCACGAATCTGAATGCTGGAAGCTTGGTCTAGTGCTCCTGTCGATGTTCTGACAATAACTCCCGGAGTCGCACCTTGCAAAGCCTTTGCAACATCTGTAACAGGACGAGACTCAAAGGTCTCTGCCACATCTATCGCTGCTACTGACCCTGTAAGATTCTCCTTTTTCTGAACACCATATCCCACCACAACAACCTCTTCAAGTTGCTGGTTGATAGGATGCATTACGATGTCAATTAAGGAGCGTCCATCTACATCTATGCTCTGGTTAACAAGACCAATATAAGAGACAGACAATACTGCATCTTTTGCACACTGGATAACATATTGTCCTTCCACATCTGTGATAGTGCCAGAGTTAGTGCCTTGAATTTGGATGATTGCCCCTACAACGGGGAGCCCATCTTCCGACGAGCTTATTGTGCCCTTAACGCTAAGCTCTTGAGCTAGGCTTGCCAAGGAGTACAATGTCAATAAACTAAAAAGTAACAATCTAATCATAATAATATCGTTTTTATGGTTAATAATTAGAGGTCGTTTATAAAGTTCAATGTTTATGTTATCTACAATAATGTCAGCTCCTTGAGGGCGAACACATAGGTTCGAGCCTAATTCAATTAATTCAGTTGTTTATTTATCATTAATATTAAGTTTGTGGCTTAACTTTCTAGTTCGGACTCTCGATGTTATATACGGACTCCGATTGGGCTCTGTTATCATTACTTTTGCTACACAAGAGCATTGTCAGAAATATCAGCAAACCATTTATAACGATTGGTTCGAATCCAACCTTATAGCCAAACCACTGAATTGAGTTGGCATGTAGAATTGCCACTACTGCCAGAACGCCGATACTTGCAAAAAGGGCTAGCTTGTCATTTACTTGTCGTTTGCTAATAAGTCCAAAGGCAAACATGCCAACAAGGGGAGCATATGTGTACCCCGCAGTTTTGAATACCAAATCCACCACCGAGGCATTGCTAAAGTTCCAGAGTAGGACTATGGTTATGAACATAAGCGTGGACATGGATATATGTACTATTGTTTTGGTTTTTGTCGACGAGCTCCCGTCGGTAACATTTATTTTCAGTATGTCGACCATAAAGGATGTTGTCATCGCTGTAATTGTTGAGTCGGCGCTGGAATATGCTGCAGCTATAAGTCCTACAAAAAATAGAATGCCAACGGTAAGCCCCAAGTGATTGAATGCTAGCTCTGGGTACAACATATCCGTGTCGGGGGGTATATCAATTCCGTTTGTTCTTGCATACATAAATAGTAATCCGCCGAGAAATACAAATAACAATGTGATGGGTACCATTATAAACCCTAGCGACAACATGTTCTTTTTTGCTTCGACAGAGTTCTTGCAAGTGAGATTTCGTTGCATAACGTCTTGGTCTAGCCCATTGAGAGCAATTGCTATGATAGCGCCACTAATAAAATCTTTCCAGAACCAATTCCCGTCGGTCCATGCCCCTTTGATGTTTATCATTTTCGATAATCCTTGTTCTTTCATAGAGGTGAGTATTTCGGATATGTTCATGTTTAAATCGCCAACAACTATGATTATCGTTCCCACGACAGCAGTAAGGATGAAAAGTGTTTGCATTGTTGAGGTCCAAACCACTGTTTTTATACCGCCCTTGAGGGTGTAGACCCAAATTAGGACAAGGGTTATGCCAGCGGTAATATAGTAAGGAACGCCCAAGGCATCCATAATAAACATTTGCAGGACTTTCACCACAAGGAAAAGGCGTATGCCTGCCCCTAGCAGTTTAGATATCAAGAACATTGCCGAAGCTAGTTTGTTAGAGATTGGACCGATGCGTTTCCCTATGTAAGAATATATTGACACTAGGCTGAGCCTATAGTATAGAGGCAATAAAACCGTTGCTATAAAGAAGTAGCCTAACAAGTTGCCAAGGACAAATTGCATATATGTGAATCCACTTGCGCCAACCTTCCCAGGTATGGATATGAGAGTTACGCCCGAAATAGCTGCTCCTATCATTCCGAAGGCCACAACATACCATGGAGATTTCCGGTCGCCAGTGAAGAAGGTTTCTCCTTTTGCGTTTCGCGATACTATCCACGAAAAAAGTATCAGTACAGCAAAATAAGCTGCCAGTATTAATATCAATAAGTTCGGAGTAAGCATGTTGTTTATATTTTAGGGCATTAATCCAGTGTTGAGCTTCTGTTGATTTGTAATTCGTGACAAAGCAATAAATAATTAACGACAAAAACAAATAGTTTTGATTGATTTTACTTCTTTGTGGTGCGTATTATCCAGATTATTAAGCTTATAATGTGTTAACGTTTGTGATATTAAACTCAGAATTGCGCATTAGAGAACTGTAATTAGTGTTTAACCCAACTTTCACTCATAAAAATATTTTCAACAAAAAATCGGCTATTTTTCGATGCTAGCCCAACTATAACCCACTGAAAATAAGCGATAGCATTTGATGGAATCTCCCAAAAACCAAATTGTAGGACACTTTTGTTCATTTTTCTTGTTGTATTTTTGTGGCATGCACGTGAATGTACAACTTCGTTTCAACCCTGCCACTTCGCAAGAAGCTCCTTACTATCGTTTGAAGGAGTCTTATCGCGATGTGC
>JBKECH010000011.1:0-86665 GCA_047974415.1 Bacteroidales bacterium
AATAATAATGAGGATGGAGGAATAACCCCTCCCGACATAAGCAATGTGCGTTCAGACTCCTTACCAGGGCAGATAGTTCTAAGATGGGACATGCCCAGCGATTCTGGCGTAATATACTACACTAAAGTTAGTTACTACGACCATGCAAAGCAGAAAAATGTAGTTAACCTGTCCAGTTGCGATTCTCTATTGGTGGACAATACATTAAACAAGTACGGAGAATATAACTTTGTTCTGACTCCTTATAGCCATACTGATACCCCTGGAAACAGTACTGAGTATGCGGGAGTGTCAGGACATGCACCTATTACGGAAGAATTTTTAGATGAAGAGAAGCTGAACTTTACAGAGGAACATGTAGAAGGAAATTCCATTCAGGATGGTAACATGAACCCTCCAATGAATCTTTTTGATGGGGATGAATCTACAATATACCACTCAAGATGGAGAGGTACACCTCCTAAGCCTGCATGGTTAAAATTTGACTTACAGCAGGAAATAAAAGCTTTTAAAATAAATTGGGGACCACGGACAGATAACTCAAATGGAAAACCCTCTGACGTAGATTTGTTTGGTAGTGTTGACGGCGAAGAGTGGTTCTTAATAGTGAACCTGACCAAAGAGAAAGACGGTCTGCCAGTAACACAAAAAGACTGGTTTAGATCTCCCATGTACAAAGCTACTAAGGCATTTAAATATCTAAAGCTAAGCGTAAATGATACAGATGGCAACGATAACAAAGGTTTTTGGAGTATGAGTGAACTTGAGATATACAAGGTTAATCTTAAGATTATAAATCCGGAAGCTCCTGATTCAGAGTAGTAAAATAGCTTTTGTGGGGCAAGCCTCTGGTCTATATCAAGGCTTGCCCTTATTCTCCAGCACAAAGTGCACTTACTTACACAAATACTAAACCGCTAATGGCATAATAATAACTTATAGCTCTGTAGACACCGAATCTATTATAGCTCAGGAAATGAAACAAGAGGTAAAACCACAAGGGGATAGATCCTATAGAAGAAAATAAAAAATATTGAAAATTAGAAAAATGACTACTAGGCATAAGTTGTTGGTTAGTAGTTGTTAGTAAAATATAAAATACATGAGACAGATGAAAAAAAGATTCTTATATGCGCTCCTACTCATAAGTGCTGTGTCGCTATTTTCTTGTACGAAAAGTGGCATGGAAGAAGAGGAAGATGACAAGAAAGTACCAAAATTAGAAATTTCGAGCGAAAGAGTGGAGTTCGACCGTATTAGCTCTTCGCAAGAAATAGATGTTAGCACCAATCAGGATAGTGTTGCCTGCAAATCAAATGCAGCTTGGTGCTCAGCCAGCTACAACAATGGTAAGATTAGTATCAGTGTTATTACAAATTCACAAACTACTACACGCACGGGTTCTATAAACGTAAAAGCAGCCTCTATTTCTCGCTCCATAACGGTGTCGCAAAAAGGCTTAGATTCCTATAATGATGATATTGCTGAGGATGTTAAAATCGCCATCTCGTCTGCCTCTACAAGTTCTGCCCAACCAAGCGCAGGTATAGAGTTGTCTTATGATGGAAATTACGGCACTAACTATCACTCAAAGTGGGCTAATGGGGCAAGCGATTATTTTCCCATCGATCTGGTATATAATTTTACAGATTGTCCCTCAATGAATTACCTTGTATATTATCCTAGGAATTCGGGTTCGAACGGCAATATAAAAGAGTTTGAGTTGTGGGTGTCTACAAAAGATAAGCCCACAATGACAAAATACGGAGATTACGATTTTGAGGGTAGCTCTAGCACTAGTATAATATCTTTTTCTCCTGCACTAGTTAATCCGACGAGTATTAAATTTGTGGTGAAATCGGGTGACGGTGATGGACAGGGCTTTGTTTCTTGTGCGGAGATGGAGTTCTACCAGAGTAATCCTGAAAATTTTGACTACCTTACAGTCTTTACTGACAATAGTTGTTCGGAGCTGAAAGCAGGTGTTAACCAGTCTGATATAGATGCAATACAGAGTGAGCTGTTTAAAGATTTGGCCACTGAGATATTTAACGAAAAATACGATAAGGAGTTTAGAGTACAAAGCTACAAGCCATGGGAAGACCCAAAAATCATGGCGAGTGTAAATAAAACTAGCCCATATAGTTTAAGAGACAACCCTACAGGTATTTTCGTTTCTACTGGCGAGAAGTTAATATTTTTTGCCGAGAACCCCAAGAACGAAAGAGCTTCGATTATCATACAAGATCTACACAAAGGCTTTGGAGGGAGCACTTATCCTGTAACAAATGGAGTGAACAGCATAGATGTTAGCGCTGGAGGTCTTATATACGTGATGTATCATACCAATACAGCCACGGAGAGTGCCGTGAAAATAAATTTTGTGACTGGAACTGTCAATGGTTACTTCGACAGTCAGAAACACAAAAAAGAAGACTGGAAAAGAATCCTTGACAATGCAACATACAAGCACTTTGACGTGCTAGGAAAATATGCTCATATGACCTTCCCTACCGAAGACTTTAGAACCAATACTCCCGACGGCTTGGCTCTGGTAAATAAGTACGATGAGATGGTGAGAATGGAAATGGAATTTATGGGTCTATTTAAATACGACAAAGTATTTAAAAACCGTATGTATTTCCATGTTTTTTATACAGATGGTCATATGTATGCCACCTCATACAGAACAGCTTATGCAGACTATACCATAGATGGCATAGTGTCCTTAGGCGAGTTTACCTCAAGTCCTTGGGGACCTGCTCACGAAGTTGGGCATTGTAACCAAACTCGTCCAGGTATGAAGTGGGCAGGTATGACTGAGGTCACAAACAATATACTGTCGCTACATGTAGAAACTTCGTGGGGCAATACTAGCCGTCTGACACGAGAAAAAAGATACTCGGCTGCGGTTGCAGATATCGTTGAAGGTAAAATCCCACACAATGATGCCGATAATGTCTTCAATAAACTAGTGCCTTTCTGGCAACTGAAGTTGTACCTTATGGATGTCTTAGGGAAGAAAGAGTTCTACAAGGAAATGTATGAACATACCAGAAATCACGACGACTCAGGAACTGACCAGGGAGAACATCAGCTTAATTTTGTGAAAACAGCCTGCCAGATTGCAAATTTAGACTTGACCGAATTTTTCGAGCAATGGGGTTTCTTGTATCCAATAGACAGAGAGGTGGACGACTACAGCAAGAAGTGGTTTAAGATTACACAAGAGCAAATTGATGCTGTGAAAGCAGAAATTGCAGCAAAAAATTATCCTAAGCCAAAACATCACGACATATACAAAATTACGGATGGGAATGTGTCAACTTACAAGTAGGGACGAACCTACGTGTTCGCCCTCTCTTACCTGCCTATAAAGATGAAATCTCGCCAATGTAAGTACACTTATATTGGCGAGATTTATTCATGCCATAGGCTTTAGGCATATAGCTTATAGCCTATAGCCTATGGTTTACAGCTTATTGCAGTATTTTAAACATTGGCACAAAGGAGAATGCCAATTGTCGGATTTTCATCAGACAATTTCTCGTTTCTATCGTGGTAGCTCACATACATTTGCAGTTGTCCAATATCAGTATGAGTGATCTTATGTGTCTTAATTTCAATAATTACGAAAGAGCGTAATAAACGATTATAAAAAACCAAGCCAATAAAGGACTCATCATCTTCCAACAAAATTCGTTTTTGTCTTGCAACAAATGAAAATCCATTACCTAGTGTCTGTCCATAATGTCTGGAGTCTGGACTATAAAGTTAAATATCAAGGCTTGCAAGACTTGGTGAATAGGGAGTTTACTTGTGTAAATGACTAATTCGCAAAGTGAGCATAACGCAGATGTTGGACTTTATGGACGGAATCTAATTAATCGGAAATACTACCTTTAATAGAACTCAGGTCAATTTTAATATCCTTCTGCCCTTTGTAGCTTGAAGGTCTCTGTACTTTCGCCATTAACAAGACGATGCAAAGTCCAATTATTTTCATCCTTTGCTTTCAGTCGCCAGCTGAAAGCAGGGTTGCGCAAGAGCTTCTTTATGGCACGCGGGAAAGCATTTGCTCTGCGAGCGTCTTCCCAGGTGCGTATGGCGGTAAATATCATATCTTTCTGGGGACAACTCTCTACATCGTCTTGACCTATAGATAGAAAGTAAGTAGCTCCATATCCAATAGATATTGCTTGTACGTGTTCGTATTGCTCGACAGTCGATGTGTCTTTGATTGCAAAATTGCCACCAAATGACACTGGGTAATAATTTGAGTAAGTCACATCTCGCAAATCTTTTCCTTGGCTGGTGGTACTTCCCCATTCTCGCGTGTCGATATTGTATAGATTGCGTCCGCCACCAACATTCCACATACTCTGATAGTGCCATGAGCCTTCTGACAAAGTTGCTCCGGAGAAACGTATATATGGCACTCCTAGCTCCTTCCCTCGTTCGAACATTCTGCGAAAGAAGCGTTTAGCGGAATAATATCCATGTCCATTGTTGAAAAGAAATTCCTGTCCATCGAAATCATAGAGAGTAAGTCCACTACGAGCAGAAACTTCGGCGTAGTACTCGGCTATTTTGTCTTGCAAAGCCAAATTTGGAATCAGACCATCATAGCCGTAATTGATAGTTACTTGTAGTTTGTATACCGCATCATTGGCTTTATGGGTTTCCGCTTTGGTGCCCCAATAGCCACGTGTCACATTCAATAGTCGATAAGGTTCCTCTGTCGAAACGCCTAAATAGTGTATTAATTCGCCTCCTATTTTGACGATATTCAGATTTTTACAATGCCCCTCCCAACTGGCAATTTCTTCCATATATTTTGGGTCGTCGATTACAATAATCGTATCTTCGGGTGTTATATCTTCTAGTAGTGTTCGTTTTTGTTGATAGCAAAGGCTGTCGCTTGGCTCAGGGCTAGCGTCCATTGTACCTGGCGCTAAAGAGTTGGTAATGTTGACACGTCCGAGCATCAGCCCCTGGGCATCAGCCATGTCGGCAAATTCCCGATGTGATTTATTGCCAGATTGAAAGTGAAAAGGTTTCTTCGCTTGGTCCTTGCCATCCAAATATCCCTCGTTACTACGATCTGGACGCAGGAAGCTTTGGTCGTAAGCATGAATTGCAGGAAATCCTAAGCGAGTAGTGTATGATATTATACTGTCGTATTTATTGCCATAGGTCATGGCATCAGGGCTGTAGGCAGAAGGGTCTTTTATCCACTTGCCTCTTACTTTAGGGTAAGGTAGTCCTTCTTTGAGCACAATGTCTTGTATAACATCCAATAGAGCAGTGCTGTCAGGACTTCCCCATAAGGCGACCGATGAGCCGATATAATCGACACCTGGAATTGGCTCTACATCAATGTGATTAGGGATATTAGCAGGCATGTTGGGGATGAGAGAATAGAACACCTGGCGAGCCTTGCTCCTATCGCGAGACTGATAGTTAAGGTAGATGCGACCAAGGCTGTCCACTAAAGCTGCATTGCCGTACATTATTCGGTAGTAGGGTTCTTTATTGGCATAGAAAGCCACGTCGCTGATGCCATTTCCTCCCAAGGTAAACACTTGCCCTTCATGCAAACTGTCTGGCAAGGGGTAGCGCTCGGCGTCTGGCGTATGGATGATATACTGAAAAGGAGCAGCATCGCCTTCTATGTCTGGAGTCCCCCCTAAAGTATTGTCATTTAAAGCCAATACGCCAATGCTGTAGTTTATTGCTTCGGAGGTGTCGCGTGCCACTCCAATAATCTCTCCTAGCAGGTTGGTGATATTAGTATGATAAGTTCCCCACTGAACGGCATCGATACCCATACGTGGTTCTAGGCTACTCAAGGTCAATTTGAAGTATTTTTCTTTGGTTTGCAAAGATACTTTTGCCACCGAACCATTTGGGTAATCTAGTGTAATACAATTAGTAGAGCCATCGTAAACGGCTTTTTGTGGCGTATAGTACTCTTTTTTCTCACTGTTGTAGAGCGACAGCAATGGCGACGGTTTGTCGGCAGGACTGAATTCCCTATTTGGAGATACAGTCATGTTCTTCATGCTAGTAATATACCCTTTGTTATTAATGCTAATTCTGAAATAGTCTGTTTGAAAATCCAGATTGTTTTTGTTTGAACAGGCAAAGAACATCAAGGTCGTAACCAAGATAACGAAACTCTTTTTACACATATTATCCATATAAAATATTAATTTGTTTTCAATTTATAGTTTTCCGTTTTCCCTGCCTTCACCGTCACCTTGTCGCTCCAGTTTAGAAATGCATTGTCGCCTAGTGGTCTGAGAGTATCTTCCGCTTTCTCGGCAAGGATTGTTATAGTGGCATCATAGGCCGTAGGGTTTGTTATTTGTAGTATTACTTGTTTGTTGTCCTTTTTTATAATTGTTGCTTCTACATGGTCGAATACATATAAAGAACCGATGTCAGTACGGACGTAGATACTTGGTATTTCCAGAGCCATTAGAGCGCCGTTCGTTTCGTTCCATCCAGTTTTGCCACCGTCGCCTCGCGAGCCTCTACTGTCCGCATCGCAATATGTCAGCCTTTCTGTGATTTTCCCATTTGGCTGAATACCTTCAGCATGCGCATGGATTACATCCCTTAGGAGCTCGGCGTACACAGTGTCCCCCAGTGCACGATACAGCTTAAACAGAGCATCGCCAGACTGTGTGCAGAATCCTGGTGCTCCGTGTTTATTTTGTGTGCTTGCCCATACGGCGCCAGTCAGGTTTGCTCCAAGTTTTGCCAATGGTGTATTCTCTGGCAAGCGGTAATGGAAAGAGACGGTCCATGTGGCACAAAGGTTTGCTAAATCGGATGATTGTTTTAGGAACTTATTCTCTCCGCTTACTTCAAAAAGTGTCATCAGAGAGGTCATCAAAGCAACAGCTGTTTCTGAATCAGCATTTTGCAGAATATCGCCACAACCTCCTGAAGTAAAACCTACTAACGCAAAGTTGTTATAATAATCCTTTGCGGCTTTTTTAGCAATTTCCAAATAATGGGCATTGTTGTAATAAACAGATGCTAGCGCTAGTCCTGCCACAGCCATAGCACCGCTGGTAGTATTGTAGACAGCAATGTCGCCAGTCTCCACGTTCAAATAGTTGCCCCAAGTTTCGTGTTTCTCCCACGTATTTACAAAAGCATCAGCCAACATACGGACATTAGTTTCCCACATTGGGTCGATGGCATCTGCCTTTCCTTGTTTTTTTAACAGCATAAATTGTTTCACCATCCAATAAAGAATATCTCCATTTTTGCGCGTCAGGGCTACTCCTGGGTGATTGACTGCTGCATCGCGAGAAAAAGGCTTTCCGTCAGCACCTAGCACATCGTAATAATATCCACTTTTGCCTTTTGCGCGAGGCAGAGCAAAGTCGAAAGTGTTCTTTACCCTTTGCAAGTGCTCTGCATCATCCAATGCCAGCATAGGATATGTGTTCATCAGTCCTCCTATCCAGCCGTACGACATCCAGTCGGCATTCTCGGGGCAATAATATTGCCACTGCTTGCCAACATAGTAGCGGTCGTCTATGTTTTTTGTCATGCGTGTTAGCACTTCACTCATTGGCATTAGATTACGAGGTGCTTTGTTGCAGGCATGAGACTTGCGCTCTTTCATGAAACGGGCTAGTAGTTGGGGGACATCCTTGCATGGGAAAACAACTTCCTTTACTCGGATTACAATCTGCTCGCCTTGCTTTATTGTTACTCCGCGGTCGGGGCTTTTGCTGAAGCCTATAAACTCAGGCTTACGTTGGCGCACACCAGGAGCGCTTATAATAAATGATGCCACACTTCGGTCTGCTGTTTCTTCTACAATCAGAGCATGGTCCAGGATCTGCTTGTTCCAGTCTATTCCTTGGTCGGTTAGCAGGAATGTCCCTTTTTGTTTTGTGCGGTTCAAGATGCTAATTGCTGGAGTTGCCGTATTACTTACATTTACCTCTAGACGAGAGTTTGCGCCATATTCAGGAGATAACTGAGGAATAGGGTTTGAGGTAAGTGCCAAGTCTTTCCTGCGATAATCGGTATCGTCTAAACCAGTAGCATAGGCACGGTTGACGATACGCTGCCGGTTGCCGTTATATACCGAAGAGGGAATCATAACGTAATTGTCGCTACTCCAGTCATATTGATCGAAGGCGACAGCCACACCAGCGTCTTTCATGTCCTTTTTTGCTGTAAATGTGAAGATGTATGTTTTGCCATCTTCCTCATTTACCTGCTCCGTACTTACCTCCCAGCCAGAGTTTGTGGATATCTCGTTGCATTGTTTTAGCTCAGCTTCCTTGTAAGTGCACTCTAACAAGCGAATAGTAGAGGAAGCTTTCCTCACTGTCGGCAACCAAGAAGGCTGAGCCTTTGCGCACACATTAACCCCAAAAAGGCAGATGGCACACACGATAATTACATTTTTCATCTGTTTAAAATTTTGCAATAAGCTGTAAGCTCTAGGTATATAGCCTACCGTATATAGCTTTTAAGCTTTTGCTGGTTTATTAATCATCCTCCTGTGTGTAGCTAGGTTTATAGCCTACAGCATGAAGGTTTCATATCTTCATATTTTATTTATTCAGTCCTAAAAATCATTGTTCTAATGCGTTCATTTCACTCACATTTAGCCTATAAACACTAACATCAAACAAGCCATCATGTAATCTGTCTGCTCCAATAGTGCAACCAAAGAGAGCCAGATAATTGCACTTAAAAACAAGCCTTGATACTCCTAATTATTAATACAACTATCAGGCAAATAACATTTATCCAAAAATATTATTTTAGGTATTTTTAAGGGAGGAGCGTCTGCGACCGCTCTTTTGGTTAAATAAGCATAAATATTCGTAAATATAGTTTCTGTGAGGCTTTGTTTGTTTATGTGTTTCGAGGTAAGTGCTTGGTAATCAATGGTAGTTTTTTACTTTTGTTTATTGTAATCTCAGATTCAGACTTTTAATATGAACTAGCAAGAAGCCTAAGTGTTGTGAGAGAGGAATAAAATCAATACCTTTGTGCCGCTTAATGTAAAAAATATTGATTAGTAATTATGCCAACAATTCAACAATTAGTTAGAAAGGGACGCAAGGTTATCTTAGAGAAGAGCAAGTCTCGTGCCTTGGATGCGTGCCCACAAAGGAGAGGCGTTTGTGTGCGTGTTTATACAACAACGCCAAAGAAGCCTAACTCTGCAATGAGAAAGGTAGCCAGAGTGAGACTTACAAACGGTAAGGAGGTGAATGCCTATATTCCGGGAGAAGGTCATAACTTGCAGGAACACAGTATAGTGCTAGTGAGAGGTGGAAGGGTTAAAGATCTGCCAGGAGTTCGTTACCACATAATACGAGGAGCGCTGGACACAGCTGGAGTTGATAAAAGAACGCAACGTCGTTCAAAATACGGAGCTAAGAAGCCAAAGGCTAAATAGCACCTTAAGATAGCAAAGTGGTTTGGTTGAGTAAATTCAAAAATAGAATTGAAGATAAGCTCGACAGCCGATTTAAGTAACACTTAATATAAATAAAAAATGAGAAAGTCAAAACCAAAGAAACGAATTATATTACCAGATCCAAAATTTGGAGATATCGTGGTTACAAAATTTGTCAATAATATGATGACCTCTGGAAAGAAAAGTATTTCGTATGATATATTTTACAGTGCATTGGAAATTGTTGGCCAGAAGATGAAAGATGCAGAGAGTCAGCCATTAGATATATTTAAGCAAGCATTGGCAAATGTAACACCGCAAGTAGAAGTGAAGAGCCGTCGGGTAGGTGGAGCAACATTCCAGGTTCCAATAGAGCTTAGCCCTGAGAGGAAACAGTCGGTTAGTATGAAGAATATGATCTTATTTTCTCGCAAGCGTTCGGGAAAATCGATGGCCGAGAAATTAGCAGCAGAGATACAATCTGCCTACAATGAAGAAGGTGGAGCATATAAAAAGAAAGAGGAAACTCATAAAATGGCAGAAGCTAACCGCGCTTTTGCTCACTTTAGATTTTAATTATAGGATAGAAAAATGTCAAGAGACTTAAAATATACACGGAATATCGGCATCATGGCGCACATTGATGCAGGAAAGACAACTACAACCGAGAGAATTTTGTTTTATACAGGCCTTACTCATAGAGTAGGAGAGGTTCATGATGGAGCTGCAACGATGGACTGGATGGAGCAAGAGCAAGAGCGCGGAATAACAATAACATCTGCTGCAACAACGACTTTTTGGACTTATAAGAATCAGGAGCATAGGGTTAACATCATAGATACTCCAGGTCACGTTGATTTCACTGTAGAAGTTGAGCGTTCGTTGCGTATTTTGGATGGAACTGTTGCTCTATTCTGTGCCGTTGGAGGAGTAGAAGCTCAGTCAGAAACAGTGTGGAGACAAGCTGAGAAATATAATGTTCCACGAATTGGCTTTGTCAATAAGATGGACCGTTCGGGAGCAGACTTTTTTAAAGTCGTAGAGGAAGTAAAAGAAAAGCTAGGAGCAAGGGCTGTGCCTTTGGTTGTTCCCATTGGCTCGGAAGAGAGTTTTGAAGGAGTGGTTGATTTGATTGCCATGAAAGCTATTCGTTGGAACACTGATAAAGCCGAAATAGATAATTTTGAAGAGATAGATATTCCGGAGGATTTAAAAGAGCAGGTTGATGAATGGCGTGCATTTCTAGTAGAAGCAGCGGCAGAATCTAACGACGCTCTCATGGAAAAATTCTTTGAAGATGCAGATTCAATCACAGCTGAAGAGTTGAGAGACGCAATTAGGACCGCTGTACTTGGAGGATCATTTGTTCCAATGCTATGTGGTTCCTCGTTCAAAAATAAAGGTGTTCAATTTTTGTTAGACGCAGTTTGCGCATTTTTACCTAGTCCGCTAGATAATCCAGAGGTTCGAGGAGTTGACCCTCGCGACCCCGAGACTGAGATAGTAAGACATTCAGACCCAGCTGAACCATTAGCAGGCTTAGCATTTAAGATTGCTACCGACCCATTTGTAGGGCGCTTGTGTTTCGTTAGGATTTATTCGGGCAGATTGAACGCAGGCTCTACAGTACTAAATGCAAGAACTGGTAAGAAAGAGCGTATTTCTCGTCTATACCAGATGCACTCAAACAAGCAAAATCCAGTAGACTTCTTAGAAGCTGGAGACATCGGTGCTTGTGTTGGGTTTAAAGACATTAGAACAGGCGATACCCTTTGTGATGAGAAAAATGCCATTACCCTTGAGAGTATGACTTTCCCTGAACCAGTTATAGGGGTAGCTGTTGAGCCAAAAACACAGAAAGACCTAGATAAACTTGGTATGGGATTATCTAAGTTGGCAGAAGAAGATCCCACATTCCGTGTTGAGACTGACGAGGATTCTGGCCAGACAGTAATACGTGGAATGGGAGAGTTGCACCTAGATATCATCATCGACCGCCTTAGAAGGGAATTTAAGGTTGAATGTAATCAGGGAGCGCCACAAGTAGCATATAAAGAGGCAATTAGTCAGTCTGTAGAGCTTAGAGAAGTTTTTAAGAAACAGAGTGGAGGTCGTGGTAAATTTGCTGATATAATAGTAAGAGTTGAGCCAGCAGACCCTGATAAGCCAGGATTGACTTTCGTTAATGAGATAAAAGGAGGAAATATTCCTCGTGAATACATACCTTCTGTTGAGAAAGGCTTCAAGGATGCAATGTCAAATGGACCTTTGGCTGGATTTGAGATAGACAGTTTGAAAGTAACACTTATTGATGGATCTTTCCATGCTGTAGACTCCGATCAGTTGTCGTTCGAGATTTGTGCAAGACAGGCATTTAAGAGCGCAGCATCTCAAGCAGGACCTAAGTTGATGGAGCCTATTATGAAGTTGGAGGTTACAACCCCCGAGGAGAATATGGGAGATATAATTGCAGACTTGAACCGTCGTAGAGGACAAATTGGAGGAATGGAATCTAAAGGAACAGCTAGAGTTGTTTCTGCAAAAGTTCCATTGTCAGAACAATTTGGTTATGTTACAGTATTACGTACCCTCTCGTCTGGCAGAGCAAATTCTTCAATGGAATTTGATCATTATGCCGAAGTTCCTAAGCAGATAGCTATTAAGGTGCTGGAAGATGCTGAAGGAAGAGTAGATTTATTGAAATAAACGTATATATATAATTTTGTATGGCCCAAAAAATTAGAATTAAGCTAAAATCGTACGATCACAGCTTGGTAGACAAGTCGGCTGAGAAGATTGTAAAAACAGTTAAAGCTTCTGGTGCAGTAGTAAGCGGTCCAATACCACTACCTACACACAAGAAGATATTTACTGTTTTGCGCTCTACTTTCGTGAACAAGAAATCACGCGAGCAGTTTGAACTAGCCTCTTACAAGAGATTGATTGACATTCATAGCTCAACAACAAAAACCGTCGATGCCTTAATGAAGCTAGAATTACCTAGTGGCGTCGAAGTAGAAATTAAAGTGTGATAATCGAACATTAAAAAAGAAATGGAAGGAATTATCGGAAAAAAAATCGGAATGACATCCGTATTCAGTGTTGAGGGGAAAAACATCCCATGCACTGTGATTCAAGCCGGTCCATGTGTGGTTACTCAAGTTAAAACTGAGAAAAGCGATGGATACAATGCAGTCCAATTGGGCTACGGTGAGAAGAACCCTAAGAACGCAACCAAAGCTGAAGTAGGACACTTCAAGAAAGCGTCGAGCGGACCTCTTAAGGAGGTTGCAGAATTTAGAGACTGGGAAGGAACAGTACCTGCGTTAGGAGCTAGCGTAGGAGTGGATCTATTTCAGGAGAATGAGTTTGTAATGGTGACAGGTACATCAAAAGGAAAAGGATTCCAAGGAGTCGTGAAACGACATGGATTTGGAGGAGTAGGTCAGCAGACACATGGTCAGCACAACCGTCTTCGTGCTCCTGGTTCCGTTGGTGCATCGTCGTACCCATCGCGAGTATTCAAGGGAATGCGTATGGCAGGTCAGACAGGCAACAAGCAGGTTATGGTAGAGAATCTACAGGTTGTTAAGGTTATACCCGAGAACAATATTATTGTTGTTAAAGGGTCGGTGCCAGGACACAAAGGTTCTACATTAGTAATAACTAAGTTCTTAGAGTAATAATGGAAGTAAAAGTATTAGATAAAGCAGGAAAGGAGACAGGTAAAACCGTAAAGCTTAACGACTCGGTTTTTGCTATAACTCCTAACGACCATGCTATATATTTGGACACTAAGCAGTACTTGGCGAATGGTCGTCAAGGAACGTCTAAGTCCAAAGAGCGTGGGGATATTTCTGGCAGTACAAGAAAATTGAAGCGTCAGAAAGGTACCGGAGGAGCGAGAGCAGGAAGTATAAAATCACCTATATTTAGGGGGGGAGGTACAATATTTGGACCACGACCTAGAAACTATGGTTTCAAACTAAACAAAAAGGTGAAACAACTAGCACGTCGCTCAGCCTTGACATACAAAGCAGGAGGCCAAAATATTTTGGTAGTAGAGGATTTTAATTTAGATGCTCCGAAGACAAAGGAGATTGTAAGCTTTCAGAAGAATTTGAATATCTCTGATATTAAGACACTTATAGTTCTGCCAGAGGACAATAAGCAAATTTATCTGTCGGCGCGTAATCTACCCAACATCCAAACGATTGTTGCTTCTAATCTGAACACTTATCAAATTCTAAATGCTAAGTCTCTTATATTCTTTGAGAGCAGTTTGGAAATTGTAGAGAAAAATCTTACAAAATAACGGAAATTTGATATGAAAAGTTTTGAAGTATTAGTAAAACCAGTAATCACAGAGAAGTCATCTCGTCTTACAGATAAAGAGAATAAAGTGACTTTTATAGTGAATAAGAAGGCTACAAAAGCAGATATCAAAAACGCCGTTGAGGAGGTTTATAAGGTTTCAGTAGTAGCAGTGAACACAATGATATATCCAGGTAAGCAAAAGGTAAGATATACCAAGGCTGGGGTATTGAGTGGTAAGACAAAGTCTTTCAAAAAAGCAATAGTAAGCTTGAAGGAGACAGATACAATCGATTTTTTCCAAAATATTTAAAAAATGGCGGTTAGAAAATTAAAACCCACAACACCGGGTCAAAGACATAAGATAATCGGGCAGTTTGACACAATTACAAAGTCGACCCCCGAGAAATCTCTGTTAGCACCAATAAAGAAGTCTGGTGGACGAAACAACCAAGGGCGCATGACAATGCGCTATCTAGGGGGAGGACACAAGCGCAAATATCGAATTATTGATTTTAAACGCAACAAAGATGGTGTACCTGCAAAGGTTGATTCTATACAGTATGATCCTAATCGGTCATCAAGAATAGCACTTCTTTTATATGCTGACGGTGAGAAGAGATACATTCTTGCACCACAAGGATTGGAGGTAGGAACAACGGTTGTCTCTGGAGAGGATGCTAGCCCAGAAGTGGGAAATGCACTACCATTAGCAAAAATTCCACTGGGAACATTAGTACACAGTGTAGAGTTGCAACCAGGAAGAGGAGCGGCAATGGTGAGAAGTGCAGGAACATTTGCACAATTACTATCACGCGAGGGAAATTATGCAAACTTAAAATTACCTTCTGGAGAGGTTCGTATGGTTCTTGTAACGTGTAAAGCGACAATAGGAGTAGTTGGAAACTCAGAACACAACTTAGAGCGCTCGGGTAAAGCTGGACGTTCCAGATGGTTAGGACGTCGTCCTCGTGTTAGAGGAGTAGTTATGAACCCAGTAGATCACCCTATGGGAGGTGGAGAAGGTCGCCAGTCTGGAGGTCATCCACGTTCTCGTAAAGGACTACTTGCCAAGGGTTACAAAACTCGTTCAACGAAGAAGCATTCTAGTAAGTATATTGTAGAAAGACGTAAAAAGTAAAGGAGATAAATTATGAGTCGTTCAGTTAAAAAAGGTCCATACATAGATTTTAAGCTTGACAAGAAAGTGCAAGCGATGGTTGAGTCTGGAAAGAAAGGTGTCATAAAGACATGGGCAAGAAGTTCTATGATTTCCTTTGACTTTGTAGGTCAAACAATAGCAGTACACAATGGGAACAAGTTTATCCCTGTTTATATAACAGAGAATATGGTAGGGCATAGACTAGGTGAATTCGCTCCTACACGGACATTCCGCGGACATTCGGGAAATCGTAAATAAAGGAGTATTATGATCTTATTAAAAGAAAGAAAGTAATGACAAGAAGGAAACATATAAAAGCACAAGAAAGAAAAGAAGCAAATAAGACACAATATTTTGCTGTCTTGCGCAACTGTCCGACGTCTCCTCGAAAAATGCGATTAGTAGCTGATATGATACGTGGAGTAGAAGTTAATAAAGCTACAGATATATTGAAATTTTCATCGAAGGAGGCTGCAGGAAGAATGCGTAAATTGCTGATGTCAGCAATAAGCAATTGGGAATATAAGAACAGTGAAAACGGCGTGCGTATAGACGACGTTGAGCTAGTAGTAAAGAGTGTAACAGTAGATTCGGGAAGGATTCTTAAGAGATTGCGCCCAGCACCTCAAGGTCGTGCCCATAGGATACGGAAGCGCTCAAATCATGTAACCATCTATGTAGATCAGAGAGAGTTGACGGATGGTTCCGAAATTATAACTGCAGAAAATAAATAATACATGGGACAAAAAGTTAATCCAATAGCAAATAGATTAGGATTCATCAAGGGATGGGATTCTAATTGGTATGGCGGTAAAAACTATGGTGATAAGCTTGTAGAGGATACCAAGATACGCGAGTATATCAACGTTAGGTTGGCGAAAGCGAGTGTGTCGAGGGTAATAATAGAGCGGACACTTAAGGTTGTTACCATTACTGTTCATACAGCACGTCCAGGTATTATAATTGGCAAGGGAGGTCAGGAAGTCGACAAATTGAAGGAAGAGCTTAAGAAACTTACCAACAAAGAAGTTCAAATCAACATTTTTGAGATTAAACGACCAGAGCTAGATGCTAAGATAGTCGCAACAAACATAGCACGTCAGATTGAAGGTAAGATGCCCTACCGAAGAGCGACAAAGATGGCGATAGCTTCGACCATGCGAATGGGAGCTGAAGGTATCAAAGTATTGGTGTCAGGCAGGCTAAATGGAGCAGAGATGGCGCGTTCAGAGATGTACAAAGATGGAAGAACACCATTACACACATTGCGAGCAGACATTGATTATGCCCTTGTTGAAGCTTTAACAAAGACAGGATTAGTTGGCGTTAAGGTTTGGATATGTAAAGGTCAGGTTTATGGTAAGCGTGACTTGTCATTGAATATTGAAGCTTCGAAATCCGGACGCGGTCAAGGAGGTGGAGGTAAGAGAAAACCAAGAAGAAAGTAGAATCTAAAAAGAGCAAAAAATGTTACAACCAAAAAAAACCAAGTTTAGAAGGGTTCAGAAAGGTCGTATGAAAGGCTTGGCTCAGCGAGGTAGCGAGCTAGCGTTCGGATCATTTGGAATAAAATCCTTGGGAACCCATTGGCTAACGGGACGACAATTGGAGGCTGCTCGTGTTGCCACTACGCGTTATATGCAACGTCAGGGGCAATTATGGATTCGCGTATTCCCTGACAAGCCCATAACCAAGAAACCTGCAGAGGTACGTATGGGTAAAGGAAAGGGAGCACCCGAAGCATTTGTGGCTCCGGTAACACCCGGAAGAATAATAATTGAAATTGACGGAGTACCGTTTAATGTAGCAAAGGAGGCATTGAGATTAGGAGCACAAAAGCTACCTATAACAACCAAATTTGTAGTACGCCGTGATTATGTAGAAACTTCAAGTAAAGCGTGATGAAAACTTCAGAGATAAATCAGATGACTATTGTCGAGATAAAAGAGGCAATAGAGAATAATGAGAACGACTTGATGCACATGAGGTTGAACCATGCTGTAAATCCAGTACTTGACGTGTCGAAGTTCAAGAAGGTGAGGAAAAACATTGCCCGTTTGAAAACGATACTGCAAATAAAAGAACAAGAGTTAAAATCAAATTAAGGGTTAAGCAATGGAGAGAAACCTCAGAAAAGAGCGTACAGGTGTAGTTCTGAGTATAAAGATGGATAAAACTATCGTTGTAGCACAGAAATATAAAAAGAAGCACCCCATTTACGGCAAGTTTGTAAATAAAACGACAAAGTTTTACGCTCACGATGAAAATAACACGTGTGGAGTTGGTGATACAGTGCGTATCATGGAAACACGTCCGTTAAGTAAAAATAAGCGCTGGAGACTAGTAGAAATTTTAGAAAGAGCTAAGTAAGATGATACAACAAGAATCAAGATGTTCTGTAGCAGATAATAGTGGAGCAAAGGAAGTCCTTTGTATCAGAGTATTAGGCGGAACAAAAAAACGTTACGCTTCACTCGGCGACGAAGTCGTTGTGTCGGTGAAAAGCGTAGTTCCTAGTTCGAGTATGAAAAAAGGAACAGTATCTAGAGCAATTGTAGTTCGTACGAAGAAAGAAGTTCGTCGTCCAGATGGATCCTATATCCGTTTTGACGAAAACTCTGTGGTATTGTTAAACAATGCTGGTGAGATGAGAGGGACTCGTATTTTTGGACCAGTAGCTAGAGAGCTACGCGAAAAGAATATGAAAGTCGTATCATTAGCACCAGAAGTACTTTAAAAAAGTGAATTGAAATGCAGAGAAAGTTTCATATTAAAAAAGGAGATATGGTCATTGTTGTATCTGGCGAAGATAAGGGCAAGAAGGGTAGAGTACTAGAAGTGCTACGCTCTAAAGAACGCGCTATCGTCGAAGGTATCAATATCATAAAGAAACACACAAAGCCTAGTCAGGACTTACCTGAAGGAGGAATAGTAGAGAAAGAAGCTCCTATTCACATTTCTAATCTTATGTATTTTGACGCAAAATCGAATGCAGGAACACGGATAGGAAGACGTGAGGATAAGAATGGTAAATTAGTACGTTATTCTAAAAAATCAGGGGAGGATATTAAATGATGACTTACATTCCAACATTAAAGAAAAAGTACACAGAGGAGATAGCTCCAAGTATACAGAAAGAGTTTGGTTATAAGAGCATCATGCAAGTTCCTAAGCTTGAGAAAATTGTTCTTAACCAAGGATTAGGTGCAGCAGTTGCAGACAAAAAACTGATAGAAGTTGCAACTAATGAAATGACAGCAATTGCAGGTCAGATGGCAGTGCAAACTTTATCGAAGAAAGACATTTCGAACTTTAAGGTTCGTAAGAAAATGCCTATCGGAGTGAGAGTAACTCTACGCCGTGAGAGAATGTATGAGTTTTTGGAGAGATTGATAAGCGTTTCACTCCCTCGTGTTAGAGATTTTCAAGGTATCGAGTCTAAACTTGATGGCATGGGAAATTATACACTTGGTATTGAAGAGCAGATTATTTTTCCAGAGATAAACATCGACCAAGTGAGTAGAATTAGTGGTATGAATATCACTTTTGTAACAAGTGCGAAGACCGACGAAGAGGCACATGCTTTATTGCGAGAGTTTGGTTTACCATTTAAAAATTCAAAAAAGTAAGAAATGGCTAAAGAATCAATGAAGGCACGAGAAGTTAAGCGTGCGAAATTAGTTGCAAAATATGCAGAAAAAAGAGCTAAACTGAAGGCAGAAGGAGATTTTATAGGCTTGAGTAGATTGCCTAAGAACTCCTCTCCTGTAAGATTGCACAATCGTTGTAAGTTGACAGGTCGCCCCAAGGGGTATATGCGTCAGTTTGGCATTAGCCGTATTAACTTTCGAGAAATGGCTTCTTCTGGGTTAATACCAGGAGTGAAAAAAGCTAGTTGGTAAAATTTAAAATTAGAAAAAATGACTGATCCTATAGCAGATTTTTTAACTAGAATTAGAAATGGCATTATGGCAAACCACAGAGTGGTTAACATACCTGCATCTAATGTTAAGAAGGAGATCACGAAAATCTTGAAAGAGAAAGGATATATATTGAACTATAAGTTTGAGGACGAGGTTAACTATCAGGGTAATATAAAGATAGCGTTGAAATACCATCCACAATCGGGAGTTCCAGCCATCCGCTCTTTGAAGAGAATTAGTAAGCCAGGGTTGCGTAGATATTGCAATTCTGATAATATTCCTCGTGTACTTAATGGTCTGGGTGTAGCAGTGCTATCCACATCAAATGGTGTAATGACCGATAAGGAGGCTCGTCAGCAAGGTGTTGGCGGAGAAATATTGTGTTACGTATATTAAAAAGACAAGTAATGTCAAGAATAGGAAAATTACCGATAAGTATACCTTCAGGAGTGAATATCAACGTTTCTGATGACAATGTTGTTACGGTGAAAGGGCCAAAAGGCGAGCTCAGTCAATGTGTGAATAACAGCATTGAGCTGAGCATTGAAGATGGCACCTTGGAGGTAAAACGTCCGTCAGAACAAAAGCATCATAAAGCGATGCATGGTTTGTACAGAGCGTTGATAAACAACATGATAATTGGAGTTAGTGATGGATTCACCAAAAAATTGGAGTTGGTGGGTGTTGGATATAGGGCTGACCTACAGGGGCAGCTTTTGGATCTTGTTCTTGGGTATTCCCATCATATTTGGATTGAACTACCTAAAGAGATTTCCGCCGAAGTAGCCTCAGAGAAAGGAAAAAACCCAATAATTACATTAACTAGCCATGACAAACAGTTGCTTGGTCAAGTAGCTGCGAAGATTAGGAGTTTCCGCAAACCTGAGCCGTATAAAGGTAAAGGTGTTAAATTTGTTGGAGAACAACTACGTAGGAAGGCTGGTAAAACGAATGTTAAATAATAATTTTTGAGACATGTCCTTAACCAAGCAGAATAGAAAATTAAAAATCAAGAAAAGGATTCGTGGAAAGATTTCCGGAACATCGGAACGTCCAAGGATGTCGATTTTTAGAAGTAATAAACAGATATCCGTTCAATTGATAGATGATTTAGCAGGTAAAACACTTGCTAGAGTATCATCATTGGACAAGGATATTGAGAGCAATGGAAATAAAATCCAACAAGCGACAGCTGTTGGTAAGGCTATTGCAGACAAAGCAAAAAGCGTGGGTATTGAAACTGTTGTTTTTGATAGGAACGGTTACTTATATCACGGAAGAGTAAAAAGTGTAGCTGAAGCAGCCCGCGAAGGGGGGCTTAAATTTTAAGCATTATGAGAGATACAAATAATATCAAAATTGGTGATTCTGAGTTGAAAGATACTTTGGTTGCCATAAATAGAGTAACAAAAGTAACCAAAGGAGGTAGGACTTTTAGTTTTTCTGCCATTGTTGTTGTCGGAAACGAGAACGGTCTTGTTGGCTGGGGGCTAGGAAAAGCTAGTGAGGTTACTACGGCTATCTCGAAAGGTGTTGAATCAGCGAAGAAAAATTTAGTGAAAGTTCCTGTATTAAAAGGAACTATTCCTCACGAAGTAGAAGCTAAATTTGGAGGAGCGCGAGTATTGCTACGTCCAGCATCTTCTGGTACAGGAGTTAAGGCTGGTGGTGCGATGCGTGCCGTATTGGAGAGCGTAGGGATACATGATATTCTTGCTAAATCTAAAGGTTCGTCTAACCCTCATAATCTTGTTAAAGCAACAATCGTTGCTTTAGAGCAATTAAGGGATGCTTACACGGTTGCAGAACATCGCGGAGTTTCGATTAATAAAGTGTTTAACGGTTAAATTGATTGTGATGGGAAACTTAAAATTGACACAAGTAAAAAGCTCAATAGGATCTACACAACGGCAGAAGCGCACGTTGGAGGCTCTAGGATTGAGAGGGATCAATCATTCGGTTGAACACAAAAGTACACCCGAGATTTTAGGGATGGTTAATAAATTGACTCATCTCCTCAAGATTGAGGAAGTTTAATCTACAAAAAAGATTTTATTATGGATTTAAATAGTCTAAAACCCGCAAAAGGTTCTACTAAGAATCGCAAAAGAATTGCAAGAGGACAAGGTTCCGGATTTGGAGGTACCTCAACGCGAGGTCATAAAGGAGCTAAATCTCGCTCTGGATATAAGCAGAAGAGAGGCTTCGAGGGAGGACAAATGCCTCTTCAAAGAGTAGTGCCTAAGTTTGGTTTCAAGAGTCTTAGTAAAGTTGTTTATAAGCCTATTAATATAGGTGTGTTACAGCAACTTGCAGACGAAAGTAAGATTACTGAAATTGATATTAGGGTTCTTACAGATGCAGGCTTAATCTCTAAAAATGATAGAGTGAAGATTCTTGGTACAGGTGATTTGAAAGCAAAATTGAGCGTTAAAGCCCATGCATGCTCTAAATCGGCTCAAGAAAAAATAGAGAAAGCGTCTGGAAACATTGAAATAATTGAGCATGAAAAAACTAATTGAGACCATAAAAAATATATTCCAAATACAGGAGTTGCGTGAGAGAATAATCTATACGCTTCTTCTTATTTTGGTATATCGTTTAGGTTCTTTTGTTACTCTCCCTGGTGTAGATCCTCAAAGCCTAGGAGCATTGGGGAAACAGACCGAGGGTGGTCTAATGGGATTGATTAATGTTTTTTCTGGTGGTGCGTTTGCTAATGCCTCGGTTTTTGGTTTGGGTATAATGCCTTATATATCAGCATCCATTGTAGTACAACTATTAGGTTTTGCTGTTCCTTATTTTCAAAGACTGCAACGAGATGGAGAGTCAGGAAGAAACAAAATAAACCAGATTACTCGTTATCTTACCGTTATTATTCTTGTGGTGCAAGGTTCTGTCTATCTTGGCAACTTGCAAGCTCAGGTTAACAACCAATTATCTATGAGCATCCCAATGTTCTACACTGTTGGAATAATGTGTATTACAGCAGGGTCGATGTTTGTAATGTGGCTTGGGGAAAGGATAACAGACAATGGTCTTGGCAATGGTATTTCTCTTATCATTATGATTGGTATTATATCTAAATTGCCTATGGCATTTTGGTCAGAACTTAATGACAAAGCGATTGCGGGAACAGGAGCTGGAGGTTGGCTAATAATGCTAATTGAGGTCGTGATATTATATGTGGTTTTCATGCTGTCAATTCTTTTGGTGCAAGGAACAAGAAGAGTGCCAGTGCAGTATGCGAAGCGAATAGTTGGAAATCGTCAATATGGCGGAGTACATCAGTATATCCCTTTGAAGGTCAATGCTGCAGGAGTTATGCCAATTATCTTCGCTCAGACAATAATTATGATACCTTCGTTGTTCATTAACATGTCTAACTCTGAGTCATTCAGTGGATTTAAGATGGCGCTAGTAAACCCATGGGGCTTTTGGCACAATCTTTTTCTATTTCTGATGGTTGTATTTTTCACATATTTCTATACAGCAATAGCAGTGAACCCAACACAGATGGCAGACGACCTGAAGAAAAATGGAGGCTTCATTCCAGGAGTAAAACCAGGTAGAGCAACTGCCGATTTCTTGGACAATATTTTGTCAAGAATAACTTTCCCAGGATCGATTTTTTTGGGTATTGTTACAATTCTTCCTACCTTAGCATATAATTTGAATGTGAGTCAGCAATTTGCATATTTCTTTGGAGGTACATCATTGTTGATTTTAGTAGGAGTAGTGTTAGATACACTACAACAAATCGAAAGTTATCTACTTATGCGACACTACGATGGACTCATGAAAAATGGTCGTATAAAAGGTCGTTCAGGTGGTGTTAGTGGAGGAATGTATTAATTAAAATTAAGATTCGTATTTATGGCAAAACAATCTTCAATTGAGCAAGATGGAACAATTATAGAAGCATTGTCTAATGCAATGTTTAGGGTAGAACTGGAAAATGGACATACTATAACAGCCCACATATCTGGTAAGATGCGTATGTATTATATCAGGATTCTTCCAGGAGATCGGGTGAAGGTTGAAATGTCTCCATACGATCTTACGAAAGGACGAATTACATTTAGGTATAAATAATAAATAATTTCTCATATTTATATGATGCGAGCTAGGATGTGTTAGATCATCCGGCGAGGAACATATGACAAATACAAATTACATATGAAAGTAAGAGTATCAATTAAGAAGAGGAGCTCAGACTGCAAAATTGTACGTCGAAAAGGAAGGCTCTATGTGATTAACAAAAAGAACCCTAAGTTCAAACAACGTCAAAATTAAAGTAATATGGCACGTATAGTAGGTGTAGATATACCTGATAACAAAAGGGGTGAAATAGCTTTGACAGGAGTCTATGGAATAGGACGAAGCAGAGCAAGAACAATTTTGGCAGAAGCTGGAGTTGATGTTAATATGAAAGTTAAAGATTGGAACGACGAGCAGTTTGCTGCCATTCGTACTATCATCGGTGATAATTTTAAGGTTGAGGGAGAACTTCGTTCTGAGGTGCAATTGAATATCAAGCGCCTTATGGATATCGGTTGTTACCGAGGCATACGTCATCGTATTGGTTTGCCAGTTAGAGGTCAAGGTACAAAGAATAATTCTAGAACTCGTAAAGGAAGACGTAAAACTGTTGCTAACAAGAAAAAAGCAACTAAATAATAATTGATATGGCTAAAAAAACAGGATTATCAAAGAAAAGAGTTGTAAAAGTTGAAGCAGAAGGTCAAGTTCATGTTACTTCATCTTTTAATAACATTATTATTTCAATGACGAACCTCAATGGTGAGGTCATATCATGGGCGTCAGCTGGGAAAAAAGGCTTTCGTGGGTCTAAGAAGAATACTCCTTATGCTGCAAAATTAGCAGCGGAAGAATGTGCGAAGTCGGCATTTGATTTGGGAATGCGTCGCGCAAAGGTATTTGTAAAAGGACCAGGAAATGGAAGAGAAGCTGCTATTAGAGCAGTAGCCTCATTAGGTATACAAGTAACTGAAATAATCGACGTTACACCATTACCACATAATGGGTGCAGACCAGCAAAAAGAAGAAGAGTTTAATAATTAAAGATCTATTGCAAAATGGCAAGATATATAGGACCAAAATCAAAGATTGCGAGAAATTTCGGAGAGCCAATCTTCGGACCGGATAAAGTTCTTGAGAGAAAAAACTACCCTCCGGGTTTTCATGGCATCAATAGCAGAAGAAGAAAGAAATCGGAGTACGGTATTCAGCTTAGAGAAAAGCAGAAAGCAAAGTCTACTTATGGAGTGTTAGAGCGCCAGTTTGAGAATATGTTTCATCGGGCTCAGGCATCAAAAGGTATTACAGGGGAACTTCTCCTACAGATGCTTGAGTGTAGGTTGGACAATGTTGTTTTCAGAATGGGAATTACCCCTACACGTGCGGCCGCTCGTCAGTTGGTGTCGCACAAACATATAGAGGTCAACGGGCAGGTTGTTAACATTGCTTCTTATTCAGTGCGCGAAGGTGATGTAGTAAGCGTTAGAGAGAGATCAAAGTCTTTGGTAGTAGTCGTAGAAGCATTAAAAACGATTAGTCATTCTAAGTATCCTTGGATAGAATGGGATGCCTCGAAAATGGCAGGGAAGTTTTTGAACAGACCTACTCGCGAGGAAATACCTGAAAATATCAAAGAACAACTGATAGTAGAACTATATTCTAAATAATAAAATAATAAGTATGGCAATTTTAGCATTTCAAAAACCTGACCAAGTCATCATGTTGAATTCTGATGACCGTCAAGGAAAGTTTGAGTTTCGCCCATTAGAGCCAGGATATGGTATTACGGTTGGGAATGCGCTTCGTAGGATACTTTTATCATCGCTTGAAGGGTATGCCATTACTTCAGTAAAGATTGAGGGGGTAAATCATGAGTTCTCGTCTATAAAAGGAGTACGAGAGGATGTGACAGATATCATATTGAATCTTAAGCAAGTACGTTTGGCAAACATGGTGCCAGGTTCCGATGATGAAACGGTAAACATTGTTGTCTCTGGTCAAGAGTCGTTTACAGGAGCTGATATCGAATCGGCAATGTCTAATTTCAAGGTTCTAAACCCTGATTTGTTAATATGCACTCTTGAGAAGAGTGTAACACTTAATGTAACTCTTACTATCAATAAAGGACGTGGCTATGTTCCGTCTATTGAGCATAATGTTGCTGATAGTGAAGATGTGGAGACAATAGCGATAGACTCTATTTATACTCCTATCAAGAACGTGAAGTATGATGTTGAAAACTTTCGAGTAGAGCAGAAAACGGATTATGAGAGGCTTTTGATAGAGATCGACACTGATGGTTCAATCAACCCTAAAGATGCGTTGAAGGAAGCTGCTAAGATATTAATTCATCATTTTATGTTGTTTTCAGATGAGAAAATAACCCTTGATAGAGTTGAAGAGAAAAGTGCAGAAGAGTTTGACGAGGAGTTACTGGAGATGCGTCGTTTGTTGAAGAAGAAATTAATAGATTTCGATTTGTCAGTAAGGGCCCTAAACTGTCTGAAGGCTGCTGAAGTGGTTACACTAGGCGAATTATTACAGTTTCAGAGAGGAGATTTGCTTAAATTTAGAAATTTTGGCAAGAAATCCCTAACGGAGCTGGATGAGTTGCTGGAAAGTTTAAAACTATCTTTCGGGCTAGATATAAGTAAGTATAAATTAGACAAAGAGTAAGAAATAATGAGACATAATAAGAAGTTTAATCATCTAGGAAGAAAAAGTGCACATCGTAAAGCAATGCTTGCGAATATGGCAACTTCGTTGATTTTGCATAAGAGAATAGAAACTACTGTTGCCAAGGCTAAGGCTTTGAAAATATATCTAGAACCTCTTATTACAAAATCAAAAAATGACACGACTCACTCAAGGAGAGTTGTATTTAGCTATCTTCAAGATAAATATGCTGTAACTGAATTATTCAGAGAAGTGTCTGTAAAAATAGCAGAACGTCCTGGAGGATATACAAGAATATTAAAACTTGGAAACAGACTTGGAGATAATGCAGATATGTGCATTATTGAGCTTGTTGACTATAACGAAGGTATGCTTAAGAGTACAACTAAAGGTGGTGCTAAGAAAACGAGGCGAAGGAGAGGTGGCGCTACTAAGACTAATAAGCTTGAAGTGGAGGCGCAAGAGAATCAAGCTGGCGATTCTGCTGTAGAGCAAACAGTTGCTAAAGTTACGACTTCTTCAAAAAAAGCCGTAGACAAGGAGGTCGCCAAAGCTGAAAAGCCAAAGACTGAGAAGTCCTCTGCAAAGAAGGAAACAGATGAGTCTGGTGAATAATTGCGAGAGTAGAACGCTACACTGATAATATTAAAAGCACTGTCAATTATTGATGGTGCTTTTTTTACAGGCGGATTGCTAATAGACTAATTTCTGTAGTTCGTTGTTAATCTTTTTCACTAGCATGTTTGTATACTTCATATCCAGACTTTCTATGATATAGTCTGCAAGTTTTATTTTGAACCTGTCCTCCCATTGACTTGCAATGCGCTCATTTACTTTGTCAGCACTGACTGCGTCTCGTTTAACAACTCTTTCGATTCTTATCTGCTCGGGAGCCACAACTAAAATATTCTTATTGAATTTTTTATAACTTCCAGTTTCAAAAAGTATTGCAGCTTCTTGAATTACGTATGGGGCATTTTGTTTTTTGCTCCATTTTTCAAAATCTTCGTGTATTACAGGTCTGATAAGCGCATTCAGCATTTCTCGTTTACTAGCATTATTAAATATTTGATTTGCGACATATACTCTGTCTATAGTAGTTGCATCTGAATATGATTTTTCGCCCAATAATTTTTTTATTTCAGTAACTAGAGTCGCATTGTTTACCATAAGCTCTTTTGCTTCTGAGTCTGCAAAATATACCGGTATTCCTAATTCTATAAACATCTTGGCAACAGTGGTCTTGCCACTGCCTATACCTCCAGTGAGTCCTACTTTCATCATGATTTTAGTTCTCCTTTATCATATAATTTACATGGGTAGTAAGGAGTTGGACACTATTCAGATTTGCATTGTTTACTTTGAGGTTGATGGGCACAGATTTCATAATACCTAGTTGCGAGAAATTTACACTAGCTTCAAAGTCAGTGTCTTTGATGTTGGCAATGTCGTCAACACTCGCTTTAAATTTAATTTCTGCTTTGGTCGGGAAAATAACAACTTTTCTACCTATAGGAACATCTCGAACTTTTATCTCAACTTTTAGGCTATTCTCTGTGTACTCTTTCACGGGAATTATAACTTTGACAACCCTTTCCGACAATTCAACATTGTCGATGTGCGATAGTTTTATGAGCCTTTCTGTTGTTTGCGATAAGCCTTCGTATTTTTGGTGTTCTGTTTTAGCTATATTTATTGAATCTAACTGTGTTTTTAGTCCTCTGATGCTGACTGTTTCTGGCACAGTAAAGGCATCTCCATAGCTATTGAATTTATTTTTAAATGTTACATCTACAGAGGGTTTTATGGGGATTTCCTTAGATATTATTGAGTCTAAGCATACGTTTAGACTTTCAGGGTATAGTCTATTTATGGACATATCGCTACCTAGACGTCTTCCGAACATTTCAAAAAGAAGATGTTTCGGAATGTCAAGATTTATAATATTCCCAGTTTTGCTGGGGAGCTTATTTTTACTCAGGAATCGGCTTAAAGAAATATCAATGTTATTGTTTATGCCAAGCATTAGGAAGAATAATCTATAGCCACTTCCACTTAGCTCTGCATGTATTTGTTTTGGAGTTTCTGTGGAGATTCCCATCTCTTTTGGTACAGAGGTGTAATTAACATTGAAGACTACCGTGTATGACGAGGTTTTGTTTAAGGCGTTGAGTAGCCATGCAAATGTTGCGACTATAAAGCAGATTGTGAACGCTACCTTTTTGCTCTTATTTGTTCGATATAAGCGTAGTACAATTTTTTTTAACTTTGTGTATAATAAAACAAATCTCAGTTTTAGGTGCTTTATTCGTCTTTTATTGCTTCCCATCTTTTTTCTGCTCGTCAAATAAATATCCATAGGCACAAAATTCGTGCCTATGGATTATTGTTTATCTACCGTCTTTCGTTGTTAATATTTGCATTGGCAGGATTAATGGTTGATGATGCAAAAACAATATCAACTCCGTGGCTAACAGTCACAGTCACAGTGCCTTTTCCTTCGTCAATGCTATGTATCTCTCCAAAAATCCCTCCATTGGTAACAACTTTATCTCCTTTTTTTAACTGAGATCTAAAATTCCTTAGTTCTTTCTGCTTTTTCATTTGTGGTCTCATCATAAAAAAATAGAATACAAGGATAATTCCTACGAAAGGCAGAATTTGCATGGCCCAATCTGGTTGTGCTTGTGTTGTGGCATCTAATAATAGAATGTTCATCTAATGTTTTGTTTAAAATATTTGTAATTGTTTTATCTAGTGTCTGTCTATAATATTGGGAGTCTGAACTATAAAGTTAAATATCAAGGCTTGCCGTTCTGTATACTGGGAGTTTGTGAATTTACTTGTGTAAATGACTAAGAGCAAAATGAGCATAACGCAGATATTGGACTTTATAGACGGGTTCTATCTAGAAAAACTCGTTTCTCCCAGATAATATTGTCTGCTCTTTAATGATTCGTTCAACACTGCAGAAAAGTCCTCTATTCCTAGTTCAGCTTGTTCTTCGTTGGTCCTGAATATATACTTCCAAGGAGCATATCCCCAGCTGTACTTCCTGTATTCGATTGAGCCGTAGTACTCTCGCGTGGTGGTCATCTCTGACGATATAAGAGTTCGTCTCTTCAAGTCGGGCGTGTTGCTACTTATCCAGCATTCATTTTTCAAAACGGCATAGTCATTTTTTGATATTACGATACGACCTGTGATTTTAGAGCATCTAAAATCATAAGACATTATGAAGTTGGGGTTTATGGCTTCGTATATTATGGTGTAGTCTTCGTCTGTTTCAGCACCTTTGCTTAGTGTGAAATCCGACAGGCTTGCCAAGTCCATAATCATGGTTCCGTTTCTAACAATATCGCACGACAAAAGTGCATCCATGTATGGTTCGTTAATATTGAAGTTAATTCTGCCATTTTTTTTGTCGCTATTCACGGAGTTGAAAGAATATAGGACATCCCTATATGCACTTTCTGGCGTGCATTCCCTGTAGGATAGTTTGTCGTCAATTCTTACATCCCCAGATAAAGGGACTCTTTCCCCAAACTCATTTTTAATCCTCGAAGTATAAGAACCTTTGTAAGAGACTCCTTTCTGGATATAATTTCTTTTGATATTATCCACAGCCTTTCTGATATACATCCTTTCGACAAGTGCATCCGCACTTACCACAACATTTGCCAATTCGGTTTTAGACTCTACCATTAATATTGTGTGTGTGCTCCCATCAAGCAAGAGGCTAACAGGCATAACAACCTTTTTATATCCGACGAAACTTATGGCTAGTCTACTGTTTGATTCTGAGGGTTTTACGGTTAAGGAGAAAAAGCCACTATTGTCAGTTATTGTTCCACTAGGCGCACCTTCAATTGCGACATTACAGTTGTCTATTGGTGACATGTCAGTTTTATTAAGAACATAACCTTTTACGGTGTTGTCCTGTGCATTAGATATCATTGTGAGAAGTACGGCAGTGAACGACAAAAATACTCTCCTAGATGCTTTATTTATTAGAGACTTCATGTATTGTAACTTTTTTTATTATATTTGTGCTCTGTATATATATGGTAATCATCGGTCTGAATTGTTTAAATGCAATAATATTGATAACAAATCAGTCCCAAAGATATAAAGAAAAATGAAAAAGAACAATTTTAGTGCCCTAGTATTGATAACAATGTTACTACTTAGCTCGTGTGTAGCTAAAAAGAAATACCTCGAAATGGAGGCGATGAGAAACAGGGCAAACCAGCAAACACGCGAAGTTACTAAGGAGCTTCAGAGCAGAGATAACAATCTGAAAGCGCTGGTGGAGGAATATGAAAATATGAAAAATCAGCTCAATATTAGTAATTCTAAAAAAGACGCCGAAATTAAGAACTTGAACAATCAGATAGAAAGTTTGGAAAGAGGTATTGAAGAGCTTAAAAGTGATGTGTCTCTAAGCTCCTCGCGATATGACATCACTCAGAATAGGTTGAGTTCGCAGATTTCTAACAAAGATTCTAAGATCGTTCAACTACAAAACCAGATTAGCCAGTCGGCTAGGGAGTTAGAGCAAGTTAAAGATAAATATAATCGTCTAGTTTCGACGCGGAGCAAAGAGCAGGAGGAATCTGCGGCGATGAAGGCAGATTATAACCTGAAGAATAAGATGGTTGATAACTACACCCAGCAAATTACTGATTTAGATTCGCAAATTAAAGATCTAAACTCACAAATTTCAGTTAAAAACAAGGAGATAGAAAAACTTCAAAATACCTGTAATTTATTACGCAAGGAGTTGGGAATGTAAATTTTAGAACTTGTAACCTGATAGAACCTGCTTTATAGGCAGTCGCTTCCTACCAGGTAGTTGTAGTTCCTTTATATTGATATATCCGTCGCAAGTCGATATCTTCATGTAGGTTTTGTTGTCTGTAAAAAGGGTGCCTGCTGGTTCTTTGTGCTCGATTATTTCTGCGTTGACGTCGTAAATCTTTAAGGAGATATCCTCTCCACATGTGTTTTTAATGTTTGTCCATGCTGTGGGATACGGCGAGAGGCCTCTGATAAAATTATGTATATCCTCAGTTGTTTGCTCCCAATTAATCTGGCAGTCCTCCTTAAATATCTTTGGAGCAGGTATTAATTTTTTTTCTTGCACATTTTGTATTTTAGGCTCGATGTCTTCATTGGCAAAAGATATTAAAGTCTCTAAAACCAAGTCAGCTCCGACATTCATAAGTTTATCGTGCAATGTCCCCACATTATCATCATCTGTGATATTTACTTCTTTGTGCGATATAATTTTCCCTGTGTCTATTTCTTTCTCTATGAAAAAAGTAGTTACTCCAGTTTTTTTCTCCCCATTGATAATTGCCCAATTTATTGGGGCTGCGCCTCTGTATTGAGGCAATAACGATGCGTGTAAATTAAAGGTTGGACGTAGACTCCAAACGGATTCTGGTAACATTCTAAAGGCAACGACCACGCAAATGTCGGCATTTAACCCTTTTATTCTCTCGGAAAATATAGGGTCTTTCAGGTTTTTGGGTTTTAGAATGTTTAACCCTACAGACTCGGCGTAGCACGCGACTTCTGAACTTTGAAGCTTTCTACCTCTTCCTGCCGGTTTGTCTGCAGCTGTGACAACACCAACAATGTTGCATTTGCTTTCTACCAAGTGCTTTAAAACTCCTGTTGCAAATCCAGGAGTGCCCATAAACACTATCCTTAAGTCCTTGTAATTAGTCATACCTTTCTGTTTTGTAGCTTAAGAAGCTTGTCGCCTCTTATTCTAGTGCTGATTGAAAACGGTTTATACAAGAATAGAATGTAGGTTTCCGTTCACAGTCCACAAAATTAGAGATTTTTTTGATGTGTCTTATAAATCAAAGAAATTATTTTTAACCCAGATTGTGCATTGGAATGCTGTAGCGAGGGCTTCAAACCCGATAAAACAAGGGCTCTGGTGAACAAAGCGTAGCATTGCTGCGGTGGGCGAAACAAAAGCAAGTAGTGCGTTTGTTTTGAAGAGATTAGAGCATGTAGCAGGTAAGCTAATGCATATACTGGGTTAAATGCTATCATCCGAAATTATATTTTTTTAGGACGCACAAATGCCCGAAGAATTCCTACTTTTGTTTTTATCGCAGAGCCTTGTGTTTGTCAATGTTTGATTGAGTAAAATACCGGACCGCTAAACAGTGTCTGTCCATAATATCGGGATTCTGAGCGAGAGAGTTAAATATCAAGGCTTGTGAAACTTTGTGAATTGGGAGTTTACTTGTGTAAATGACTAATTCGCAAAGTGAGCATAACGCAGATATTGGACTTTATAGACAGAATCTAAAGATACATGCTTGTGAATTAGGCTTATTTCACTGAAAGGTGTTACATTTGAATCGAGTTTTTTAACATGCACCTAGGTTGGTGAAAAACTTGGAATTCTGTAGTAACCTAAAGAGCCTGTTTTTTAATTACTTGTCACAATATGCAGTGGGGAAAGCTTGTAGAATTAGGGATTATTATGGGGATTGGGAACAAATATCAAGGATAAAAATAGATAAATTGAAAAGAGATGAAGATAGATATAAAAAATGAGGAGCTTGAGAAAGTTCAGGTAATCGGCGACAGAGTTTTAATTAAACCTATTAATAAGAATTCTAAGACCAAAAGTGGTTTGTATTTACCTCCAACAGTTTCGGATAAGGAGATACTGAACAGTGGTTATGTCATAAAAGTTGGACCTGGTTACCAGATACCTACAGACGAGACAGACGAACCATGGTCTAAAAATAATACCAGAACAAAGTATATGCCCCTGCAAGCAAATATAGGAGATTTGGTGGTTTTCCTCTCTAAAAGTTGTTGGGATATAGAGTTTAACGAAGATAAGTACATAATAGCACCACACGGTTCAATTTTAATGCTTGTTAGAGATGAAGAATTATTTTCTTGACCTATATTGGTCATAGAATAGTTCTTTTTTTGTAGATTTGTGGGTGATGAAATTAAATTAATTGATATTATGGGATTTAATGATAATGACGGCGATGTAAGAGAAAACGCTGAAGCTACTGTAAACAATACTGTAGCAGAGGGTTGTATGAGTGGGTCTGAGAACTTAGGTTCTACCGAATCGGAGGAAAAAGAGGCGGAGGATTCAGTCCAAAATAGCGAGACTGAGCCTGTTGCGGTGAAAAAAACATGTGATGAGGCATCCGATGATGGAATAACCCCGTCAGATAAGACTAATATGACTGACAATAAAGCTAGTGCTATGGGTATTGATTACAATACATTAGATTACGTAGAATTGGTTAATGCTCTTCGTGATGTAATTGCAAGCGGTGAAAACCACATGCATATACAAAGTCAAATAAAGATAATACAAAGTGTATTTTACAGCAAGCTTAGAGAAGAGAGAAAAATAGAACGCGAAAAATACATCGAGCTAAATGGCGATGATAACGATTATGAAATCGAACCAAATGTGTATGAGATAGATATCAAAAGGTTTGTAAAAGAGTATAAAGCCCGAAAAGCACAAGATAGAGAAAAAGAAAATGCTGATAAAAAAGAAAACTATAAGAAGAAATTAGCAATAATAGAAGAAATAAAACAACTTGTCGAAAAAGAAGAGACCTTAAATAAGACCTTTAGCGAATTCAGAGATTTGCAAGAAAGTTGGAGACAGATCGGAGATGTCCCTCAAGCCAATGTAAAAGACGTGTGGCGACTGTATCATTTTAACGTGGAATTGTTTTATGATTATGTGAAAATAAATAGAGAGCTTCGAGAATTAGACCTTAAGAAGAATTACCAGAGGAAAATACGCATCTGCGAAGAAGTCGAAAAGTTGAACGAGGAAGATAATGTAAATAAGGCATTTAATGAGCTTCAACGTTTTCACGAACAATGGCGAGAAATTGGTCCTGTTCCTCGGGAGGTGAATGAAGAAGTTTGGGAGCGGTTTAGAGCGGCAACTAAGGTTATAAACAATAAGAATCATGAGTTTATAGGTTCAAGAAGAGAGGAAGAGAAGGAAAACCTTGAAAAAAAAGAGGCACTATGTGCGAGGGTGCAGATATTGCTTGATAAGCTTCCCGAAAAACCAAAAGATTGGGATCTTGCGACCGAAAGCATTATCGCAGTTCAGAAAGAATGGAAAACTGTTGGTCGTGCACCCAGAGGCGATCACGAGAAAATTTGGAAGCACTTTAGAAGTCTATGTGATACCTTTTTTGAGAAAAAAAGAGACTTTTTTTCGGAGCAACGAGATGAGAAAGATAAAAATTATAAACTAAAAATAGAACTTTGCGAAAAAGCCGAGGAACTCCAAGACAGTACCGACTGGGGGCGCACAACAGATAAGTTGATTCATTTGCAAAAAGAGTGGAAGAATATAGGCTCTGTAGAGCGAAAAGTAAGCGACAAGGTTTGGAAGCGCTTTAGAGCTGCTTGTAATAATTTTTTTGATAGAAAGAAAGTAGAGTTTGCTTCCTCTGTTGAAGAAGAACAGAAAAATCTCGAAAAGAAACTTCAGGTTATAGAAAAAGTGAAAGCGCTAAGATCAACAGGTGAAAACGAACAAGACTTCGAAGCTTTGAAAGAGCTACAAGATGAGTGGAATGCCGTTGGCTTTGTGCCATTTAGGGAGAAGGATACAGTGTACAAGACCTATAATGAGGCACTTGATATAGCATTTTCTAATCTTCGAATAAATAAACAGGAACAGAAAATAATTGACTTAACCAGCAAGATTAAAGGTGGAGGACTGAATGAAAATCAGATCTATAGGGAGCGAGAGAAATTGAGCAATAAATTGAAGCACCTTGAAGAAGAAAAAAATGTTCTGGATAATAATGTCGGCTTTTTTGCAAACACTAAGAATGCAGAGTCCCTTATTAATGAGGTCAATAGAAAAGTTCAGGATATAGAAAGTCAGATATTGTCCATTAAAGAACATTTGAAAATTATAGATCAATCTTTGGTGGAAGATGAAGATTGATGTTTGGCAGGAAAATACTAATCGGTGTCTGTCTATAATGTAGGGAGTCTGAACTATAAAGTTAAATATCAAGGCGTGCCGTTCTGTTATACTGGGAGTTTGTGAATTGGGAGTTTACTTATGTAAATGACTAATTCGCAAAGTGAGCATAACGCAGATATTGGACTTTATAGATGGATTCTAATTAATTCTATTTATAATAGTAGTATATGATGTTAGGAGATTTATTGTTTTCTATTTTAGAAAAGCAGAAGACTGTTGTTATTCCTCGTTTTGGAATAGTCGTAGAAAAGAGTGAGGGGGCTAAAATTATTTCAGGGAATGTGATTCCTCCATCTGCAAGTTACAGCTTTACTTGTAATAATGTTGATGATGATGGTGTCCTTGTCTCAAACTGGGCAAGGATAAATAATATTTCCTATAACGAGGCGCGCTTGGATATCAATAAACAGATTAAAGAATTAAGCATTGAACTGTTTGAAAAGAGGCATGCGCATATTGCAGGCTTTGCAAGCTTTAGCTTAACGGAAGACAACAAAACAGAATTTGCAATAGACAAATCTGTGCTAGAAGTAGAGGATTTTATAGACAAACCTATTGCAATCTCGTCTGCAAGGAAAAAAAATAATAAGGTAATTGTAGAGGCGGAAAAAAAGAAGGAGAAGAAAGAGAAAAAATCAAATTCTAAAGAATCGAGAAAGCTATTTATATTTCTGGGAATAATGTTCTTACTTGGGGCGTTAGTCGTCGGGTGGTTCTCAATACCAAGGAGCACACGTGATACTTATTTCCAAAAGGTAAAACTGTCATTAACAAGTTTCGAAAGTAATTCGGAGTTTGCCGAAGTGTCTGATAATGATGTAGTTGTGGATTCCGTCGATACGGTGCTCTTAGATACAATAGTAGCAGATACGCTTGGAAGCTTAGACTCTGTCGGCGTTCCAGAACTTGGTGATAATGAATTGTATACATTGGAGATGTCAGGATATGAATACTTTGTAATTGCAGGGCAGTTCAGCCTGCGCTCTAATGCCGAAAATTTGTACTGGAGTCTTAAGGATAAAGGTTATACGCCTATATTTTTGGGGAGGCGTTCGGGTCTCTATCAAGTAGCTATCGGAGGGTTTAAAAAACGTTTCTCGGCAGATAGTCTGGAACTGACACTGCGTTCGTCCGAAGAATTAAAATCATGTTGGGTGCTGGATATTAATAACAATTCTGGTAATTAGTGTCTGTCCATAAAGTCGGGAGTGTGGGTTTATACTCTTGGAAGGTCTATCCCCGTTATTTTCCTATATAGTTCGTAGGCATACACGTCTGTCATGCTAGTTATGTAATCCAATATTGATTGAGACATATGATATACAGAGTTGCTAGTGGGAGAGTACTGCTCTGGTATCATAGATAGAAGCTTTTTAGAGTTAAGTTGTTTAGGGTTTGTTACAGCATAGAAAAAATCGTTGAGTAGGGTTTTTATCACTCTGTGTCCTAGCACTTCGACTTCTACTACTTTTGGGTTATTATATATTTTCTCGACCGAAAATTGCCTGAGATCTTTACATTTTTCCAATATTTCAGTTTGTGTTGCCTCTATTAGCGCATGCTTAAAAGAGCCGTCAAGGATATTTTTTTCATTGTCGATGAAAGCAGTTGAGCATGAGTTTATCAATAGGCTTATTACTGATGCTCGCAAGTATGATATTCGTTCGTTATTGTCAGTTACTACACTGAAATTATTCTCTATCTCTCTTATTTTGTGTTTGTTGTCTTGAGTGTCCAAAAAGTTGAAAAAGATATCTTTGGTAGTATTGTAATCTAGGATTTTTAATTTGTAGGAGTCTTCCAAGTCCATAACTTGATAGCATATGTCGTCGGCAGCTTCCACTAAATATACCAAAGGGTGCCTTGCTCGTTTTATAGGTTCGTCGGACAGACTCTTGACAGACAGCATGTCTGCTATTTTTGTGTATGAATGTTTCTCGCTTTGAAAGAATCCGAATTTCTGCTTCGTCGCAAGTGTCGATTCAAACGGGTATTTTACCATTGATGCCAAGGTTGTATACGTTAGAGCAAAGCCCCCTTCTCGTCGTCCATTAAATTGGTGGCTGAGGTTTCTGAAGGCATTGGCATTACCGTCAAAATGAGTGAAATCGGCAAATTCGGCTTCGGTCATTTTATTTTCCAACTCCTTGCCATCTCCATTTTTGAAAAAATTAGCGATAGTATCTTCTCCAGAATGACCAAAGGGTGGATTTCCTAAGTCGTGTGCAAGGCAAGCTGCTGACACCACCGAATCTATTTTTTCGATTAGGGGGTTGTGCGGAATATCCTTCTTTTTTAGCAGGTGTTCTGAGACGATATGTCCTAAGGACCGGCCTACCGATGCTACTTCGAGGCTGTGAGTTAGTCGGTTGTGAACAAAAATGCTACCAGGCAGAGGAAATACCTGTGTTTTGTTTTGCAGACGCCTGAAAGGCGATGAGAAAATAATCCGATCGTAATCTCGCTGAAACTGAGTCCTATCATCTTGGTTATCAGTGTTTTTATTGCCAAGTCTTTGACTAGAGAGTAATTGTTGCCAGTTCATTTTTGTTGATTAGTGTCTGTTCATAATGTTGGAAGTTTGAACTAGACAGTTAAATATCAAGGCTTGTCATTCTGTATAATTGAGAGCTTAAACTAGAGGATCAAGCCCCAAAAGGGTGGATTATTAACGCAGAGATTGGACTTTAATAGTCAGGCTTTAATTTTAAAAAAAGTATCTGCGTGCAATGTTAACACAGATACTGATGTTAAGCCCATAATTACTAAAAAGGTAATTCGTCATTTTTAGATGCTTCGTGGGGGATATCATTTTCAGAGTATGCAGGAAAAGGAGCTGAGTCTATGTCTCCTTGATTTGCATTTGCGCCCATCTTCTCAATGCGCCATGCGTTTATGTTGTGATACCATTTGCCGTTGAATTCTCTTGATTCAAGGTTAAAAAATACTTCAACGATGTCGCCTGTGGAAATGTCGTTTACGAGAGAGGTCTTGTCGCCAAAAAGAGTAAAACAAACATTTTTTGGAAATTGCTCGTCTGTTTCAATTATAAACTCTTGTTTTTTCCATTCCTTGCCTGCCTTGCTAGTGCCCGATTGTTCTTCAAGCACTTGTGTTAATTTGCCTTTTACACTTAGTGTCATTTATATAAGGTTTTGTAAACAATATTAGCCATTATAGATTGACTACAATGGCTAACAATTATATTATTAATAATACATATTCAGTGTCTGTTCTATGGTGTTTAGAGTCATAGATAGAAAATCAAGCATCGAAAGGTTGCGTAATTTTGTGTATTAATAGTTTCTAGTGTAAATTACGAATATTCAAAATTACGCATAATACAAATGTTGAGCTTCCCATAGCTGGGCTCTAATTATTTTGCGCTGTCGTCAGCTTTTACTATGTCTAATAGTTCAATTTCAAATATCAATGCACTGCCAGCCTTTATAGGGCTACCTGGTCTTACATTTTTACCGTATCCTAGATCTTGAGGGATATATATTTTCCATTTTGAACCAACGGGCATTAGCATAAGTGCTTCGGAGAATCCTTTTACCACGCCATTTACATTGAATGTGGCAGGCTCGCCTCTGTCAATAGATGAGTCAAACTTTGTTCCATCGATTAGAGTTCCTGTGTAGTTTACTTTTACATCCTCTCCACTTGCGGGAACAGCTCCAGTACCTTCTTTAAGAATCTCGTATTGTAGACCCGATTCTGTTACTATTACGCCGTCTCTTTTGGCATTCTCTGTTAAAAAGGCATCTCCTTTCTTTATATTGGCATCGTAAACCTTATCTGTCATTCTCTGTGCATAAGTTTGTATTACGGTATTAGCTTGTTCGGGTGTCAGCTGAGAATTCTCTAGGTTTTCTAAATCTTTCTCGGACAGTAGGGTTTTGATTGCCGACATTACTATGTCCATATTTAGGTTTTCTTTTTCAGGGAGTGAATTTATTTGTTGATTTCCACCTCCACCTATAAACAGACCTATTGCATAACTCACTGAGTCAGTTTCGGTTTTCAGAGATACTGTGTCACTTACGCTATTGTTGGTGCATGCTGAGATTGCTCCAGCTGACAATAGAACTAGGATTGCTAAAAGATTCTTTTTCATTTGTTTTGTTTTATATTCATTTTAAATAATATCATTTTTTATAAAAAACTCCGCAAGATACACCGAATATTTGTCATACTAAAATTGAACGTGAGTCAATTTGTTAATTCAGATTTACTGATCTCTCCAATTCTTCCGTTTGTCAATTTTTAAGTCGCTAAGCATTGATGAGCTAGCCCTAATTGTAAAGCCATACGAAGTTCGAGGTCCAAACGGAATAAAGTTTAAATTAAATTCCCAGCAATGTAGATTTCGCGATAAGTTAAAAGAGGTGTAAGTTATTTCTTTGGTGGTAAAATCGTATCCCGAGTTGAAAGAAATGTTCCACTTGGAAGTTAAGCTCAATGATCCGTTGAAGTTGAGTACCTGAGTTAGTCTATGGTCGACAAACCTATTCGGTTTGCTGTATGAAATGGAGTAGTTAAAGCTAAATCGCCAAGGGATGCTGAAATCGACGTACGAATTGTAGCCTAAAAACGGATTTAATATGGCTTGTTCGTATCTTCTGTTGCGTTCTTTTTTTATTTTTTCTTTGCCATCTTTCGAGCTGAAGTCCATTCCAAAGGCCGTGCTGACACTTGTAATACGCCCGAGTTTGCCTAAGCCACTGCCATTTTGCCACATGAACTTATTTATTTTTCTGCCAGTGGAATCGGTGTCGTAGGGATCTACATTAAAAGATACGTTGAAGTTGAGATCTCTCACGGAAGTTCTTATATTTCCACTTATGTTTGAGAAGTTCAAAGAATCAGCAACAAAGTTGTAGCTAGAGTTGAGGCTGAGGTCGAAAATCTTGAATTTTGCATACTTTTCGGCATTCTCTGTTGTATCGTTTGAATTTGATTTCTTACCTTCTAGGCTGTTCAGTAGGCTCATACTCATCGACGAGCTTTCGCTTCCCGATTTTCCATTGCTCCCTGTAAATATATTGTAGTATTGCCTGTTGCCTGTCTCGTCTATGTAGCTGTCGTAAAAACCATATTTGTCGTCCGAGAAATCGGGTTTGAAATTAAAAGATACCGAAGGGGTAATTTTGTGTCGTATGGCTTTTAGTTTCCAGTTTGGATTTTTCATTGTGTACATCCCATACATGTTTGTGGATGTGCTTATTCCAAAAGAGTAGTTGTAATATCTGCCAAAGCTCATTTCCTGTTCCGACATCAATACGCTGTCTATTGTTCCATTTGCCAATGTGTCTTCCATTATGGTTTTTTTGTATCTTTTGAGATACCAGTCTTCGTCATAACTTATTGAAGGGCTTATATTTATGATTCCCAGTAGATTCATTGATGGTAGTCCTACACTTATGTTATTATTGATGGAATTGCTCCAGTCTTTCAGATAGTTCATGTTAAAAAGTTCGTCTTCTTTAACATTATTGATAGAATTCTGAGCAGACAGTCCGTAGGAGAAAGTGAATTGCTCGTACCATTTGGCACTTTTGCTTTTGTTCAGCCACTTAAAAGGATAAATCCTATTCATAGTGAAGTTTAAGTTAGGCAGTCCTAATGAGATGGTTGAATCGCGAGAATTTTGTGAGTGCCGTGCCGACACCGTTAGGTTGAAGGGGCTGTTTTCCCAGCGTTTTCGAAATGAGATGCTAGATGACTTCTGCTGTTGGAGGTAGGAGTCTGAATTATATGAATTTTCTTTGTCGTACGATGATGTTGAGAGGTTTACATTTGCAGAAAACGAGGTGCTAGGATTTACTTTTGCATCTTGACTAAAATTCCATGAGAGGCTATAGCCCTTGCTTTCAGAGTATGAGGCAGGTACCTCGGGGTCGCCAATTTTGTTCATATTATACGAGAAGTTTAGCCCTCCCGAGTACTTATATCTTTTCTTGTAGTTGGTGCTAAGCTTTATACCCCACGAGCCCATCGTATAAATTTCTCCAAGTGCCGTAACATCAAAATATTCAGATGCGGCAAGGTAGTAACCAAAATTCCGGAGGTAGAAGCCTCGACTTTTCTCTTCTCCATAAGTTGGTAAGATAAAACCCGACGAATAACTTGGTGTGCTAGGAAAAAATCCGAAGGGTATATATAAAGGAATATGCACATCTTCGAATACCATGTGGGCAGGACCTGTAATAATTTTATCCCCCTTTATGAATTTACCTTTACTCAGTTGCATGTAGAAATGGGGGTGCTCAGCATCGCACGTAGTGTACTTCCCATTTCGCAGTAGCATCTCGTCGTCGGATATTTTTTTGGTCCATTCGCTATGTATATATCCTCCATCTTGCTCAGTTATAACATTTTCGATAATTCCTTTTTCCGTGTCGAAGTTATACCTCATTTTCAGAGCCTCGTATTCAGAGCCGTGGTCATTGAAAATGGGATTGCCTTTCAAATCGCCGACAGTATCTTGTACGCCAGATGCAGTGAGCTCTTTTTTATTAAAATCTATTTCTATATGGTCTGCTTTTAGATTTATTTGGTCGTAGGTAAGGTCGCCACTATTATACAAAAAGAACTTTTTTGTCTTCATGTATATTATGCCAGAATCTTGCATTGTATATTTCACAGGGAAATCGAAAACTCTATCGGGCTTGTTGATGGAGTCCACTGTTGCACTGTCGATGGACAAGCTGTCATGTGCATGTGCCAACGAATCAGCGTTGACGTAAGACGTGTCAATGCTGATTGTGTTTACAGCCTCAGCTTTTACACCAAATGCAAGGCTTGTCAGGATTAATGTTATATTTAGATAAAATATTCTTATCATATACTGTTGCAGAATGCCACAAAAGTACTACAAAATACTTCAAATGTTACATCTCATCTGCTTTATATTTTGTTTTTAGTCTCTAGATATATATCGCAAATTTAGTCCTACTCTTGTGGCAGAGCTAGTCTCTCGTGTTTCGTTTCGTGCTAGTCCATAAAAGTTTGGAGCTTGAATTTTATATTTTGGGGAGCTAACAGAGCTATGAATAAAATTAATATTTATCTTTGTCGGTTTATAATCAAATATTTTAAAAGGAATTATGACAATCAGAATTTTCACCACTGTTTTTGGTCTGTTTTTATTTGGACTAGTTGTTAACGCTCAGGGTGGTAATCCTCTAACTACCATAGTTATAGATCCTGGTCATGGAGGGAAAGACTTGGGTGCATCTCGCGATGGGGTTAATGAAAAAGATATAACATTAAGTATTGCAAAACTGCTGAAAGCGAAGCTAGAAGCAAGGAAACCAGAGATAAATGTTACATTGACAAGAGAAGACGATGTGTTGATTCCTTTACATCAACGTGCCGAAAAAGCAAACGAGGCAAATGCAGATTTATTTATTTCATTGCATGTAAATGCAAGCGACTCGGAGCAGGCGAACGGTATTGAAACCTATGTGTTGGGACTCCATAAATCCGAAGAAACTCTTGATGCTGTAAAAAAAGAAAATACAGTTATTATGATGGAAGATGCTTATGTTTCGGAATACGACGGATTTGACCCCTCGAGTTCGGAATCTTACATTGTGTTCGAGCTATTGAAAGATGAACATATAGAGCAAAGTATTGAATTTGCATCTTGTGTTCAGAAAAGACTTCCCGAACTGGCAAGGATGGAAAATCGAGGCGTAAAACAAGGAGGTTTCTTATTGTTGAAAAACATGACAATGCCGTCGGTGCTTGTTGAGATGGGCTTTGTTTCCAACAAAGACAACTGCAAAAAAATGATTGACAAGGTGGGGCAGCACAAAATTAGCGAAGCCATATATGAATCCTTATTCGACTATGCTAATTCGGTAAACTATGAACCTAAAATTGAAAAGCTAAATATCCCCGACAAGCCCATTGAAAATCAGTATATGAAGGCAATAGAAGAAAATTCTAAATAGAGCTCCTCTGTAAAGGCTAATATCTGTGTTTTGCTCATATTGCGAATAAGTCATTTACACAAGCACTTCTAACACATTGTGCTTGCAAGCCTTGATGTCATGCGAGCACGGTGTAGATTGGAACCTTATATATGAATTCCGAATAATATATCCATAATACGGTATAGAGCGACTTCCTCTTTTCTCGGAAAATAAGAAATTGATGTTTGGGTAAAAATCGAAAAAATACATGAATTTTTCGAATAATTTAAAAAGTTGCGAACAAGTATATAAATTGGATGCTTGTAAAAGTGGGAGTTTGTCGAGTGCAATTTCTTTAGATAAGAAGATAGCTATGAATCTTCTCAATAAAGTTGTTAACTTTGTAGCGTAAAAAATCTAATTTATTATGTCGATTATAGATAATGTCAGAAAACTTAGAGAGCGTAAGTTGCTAGTAGCCAAAGGTGGTGGCGATAAGGCCATTGAGAAGCAAGTGGCTATGGGCAAGCTTACTGCAAGGCAACGAATCGAGACTCTTCTTGACGAAGGCTCGTTTCAAGAGTACGATATGTTCGTTGAGCATGCAGCCAGAGACTTTGATATGGAGAAGAAGGTTTTGCATGGCGACGGCGTAATCATAGGGACAGGGACTTTAGGTGACATGCCAGTGTGTATATTTGCTCAGGACTTTACCGTCGCAGGAGGCTCACTCGGACTTATGCATTCTCGCAAGATCACCAAAATAATGGATCATGCCCTAAAAATGAGAATGCCATTAATAGGTATAAATGATTCAGGAGGAGCTCGTATCCAAGAGGGAGTAAATTCTCTTGCAGGATATGGCGAGATATTCTTTAGAAATACAATTGCTTCGGGGGTTATACCTCAGATATCAGTTATTCTAGGGCCATGTGCAGGAGGAGCTGTATATTCACCAGCACTTACAGATTTTGTCTTTATGGTTGAGAATATTTCGAAGATGTTTATTACTGGTCCTAATGTGATAAAGACAGTCCTTGGCGAAGAGATTTCTGCCGAAGAATTGGGAGGAGCAAGAGTGCATTGCGAGCATACTGGAAATGCACATTTCTTCGCAGAAACAGAAATGGAGTGCCTCACTCAGATTAAGAAACTAATATCTTATATTCCTCGGAGCAATCAGCACAAGGCAGTTAGGAGCAAAACGGCAGAACCTATCAATTCTAACATAGCAAAACTTGTTCCTAACGACCCTCGCGAGCCTTATGACGTGCGTGGAGTGATAAAAGGAATTGTCGATAACTCCGACTTTTTTGAGGTTATGGAGCACTTTGCTAAAAATATCGTAATCGGGTTTGGTAGAATTGATGGCGAATCCGTAGGTTTTGTTGCCAATCAACCAGCTGTGATGGCAGGTGTTCTTGACTGCGATAGTTCCGATAAAGCAGCTAGGTTCATCAGGTTTTGTGACGCATTCAATATTCCAATGGTAACACTCGAAGACTTGCCTGGTTACCTGCCTGGTATCGACCAAGAATACGCTGGTGTTATACGACATGGCGCAAAGCTGTTATATGCATATAGCGAAGCTACAGTTCCTCTTATAACTGTAATATTGCGCAAAGCATATGGAGGAGGCTATATAGCGATGAATTCAAGACATTTACGTGCCGATTTCGTGTTCGCATGGCCAACAGCAGAAATTGCAGTGATGGGACCAGAGGGCGCTGCCAATATAATATTTAAGAAAGAAATCGAATCGGCAGAAAACCCAGAAGAAATGCGAAAACTTAAAATAGAAGAATACAAAGAGAAATTCGCAAACCCATATGTTGCAGCAGCAAGAGGCTATGTTGACGAGGTGATAGAACCCAATGATACTCGTGCACGTATAATTCATTCATTGAGAGTTTCGGAGTGTAAGAGCCAGTCTATTCCAAGCAAAAAGCACGGAATACCTCCTTTTTAATACCCCATTAGAATTGCTGATGCTTATATTCCCGAGAGGGGCTAAAAGGTTACTGAACTATAAACATATAAAAGTGGAGTTTTCTAATCCTGCTTTTTAGATAAGTAGAATGTTGATTAATAGGCTGTAAGCCAAAAAGTAATAGAAATGAGTTATTTAAAAAATCCAAATCACATAACGGCATTTATCCCTGGCACCATTGTGGAAGTAAAAGCAAAAGAGGGAAAGAATGCTAAAAAAGGAGAGCTTTTGCTTATATTGGATGCCATGAAAATGAATAATAAGTTGGAGATGCCTTTTGATGGGAAAGTCGTTAAAGTGAATGTCTCGCCTGGCGACCGAGTCGCCAAGAATGCCGTGTTAATTGAAGTTGAATCTGAAAAGTAAATATTGATAGCGACCTTTCGTTGAGGGGTCGCTTTTTTTTGACTTATTGTATAAAGATGTGTAAGGATAACCAAAAACTTATAGAATATCTACATACTTTCATTAGCGAAAGTCGGTCGGCGCAGCTTATAGAAAACATTAAGCATCGCACTCGTTATATTTCTGTTGTCTTAGAAAATATTTATCAGCCACAAAATGCGAGTGCAGTATTGCGGACCTGTGATTGCTTCGGCGTTCAGGATGTTCATATTATTGAAAATGAGCATAATTTCGAATTAAATCCAAAAGTTGTGCGAGGAGCCTCAAAATGGTTATCTTTGCATAGATACAACGAAAATAGCAACAATACCACCGTGGCCTTGTCAAAGTTGAAAAAGGATGGTTATAGGATTGTTGTAACCTCGCCACATGCGAAACAGTGCAATTTTGACACCTTTAGCCTGAAGCAGGGTAAATGCGCTTTTGTTTTTGGCACAGAGATGCATGGAATTAGCGATGTTGCAAAAGAACTCGCCGACGAATATTTTTACATCCCGATGGTTGGATTTACTGAGAGTTTAAATATATCGGTGTCGGCAGCCCTAATTATTAATCATTTTACCCGAGAATTGCGAAAACTTGGGCTCGGAGTTTTAAGTGAAAATGAAAAAGAAGAAATAGAATTGGATTGGTTGAGCAAGTGCATCAAATCGTACGAACTGATAGTAAAAGAATATAGAGCTAAATATGCAAGTCTTTAGTAGTTATGGTGTTGGTGACAGAAAACGAGTGCAGTATAAATATAGCTATTACCTAGTGTCTGTCAATAATGTCGGGAGTCTGAACTAGAAAGTTTAAGGCTTGCGAAACTTTGTGAATTGGGAGTTTACTTGTGTAAATGAATAATTTGCAAAGTGAGTACAACGCAGATATTGGACTTTATAGACAGACTCTACCTGAAATAAAAATAAAAAAATATATATGTCGAATTTTAAAAATGCAAAACTAGTACTCGAAGACGGTTCTGAATTTCAGGGTAAGTCTTTCGGATACGACAAATCGATTGCAAGCGAGGTGGTGTTTTATACAGCAATGGTAGGCTACCCCGAAAGCCTCACAGATCCATCGTATACTGGGCAGATACTAGTGCCAACATTTCCAATGGTTGGAAACTACGGTGTTCCCTCTGGCGAGAAAGATGAGAATGGAATTGAGAAATTTTATGAATCTCATAAAATTCATGCCTCTGGCTTGATTGTACAGGATTACTCTGCCAAATATAACCATTGGAATGCTGATAAAAGCCTTGGAGAGTGGCTAAAAGAAAATAAGGTGCCAGGTATTTTCGGGATTGATACCCGAAGACTGACAAAAAAACTTCGAGAAGAAGGTTCGATGCTGGGCAAGATAATTGTCGAAAACCAAGATATTGATTTTGCAGATCCCAACAAAGACAACCTCGTGGCAATAGCTTCGTGCAAAAAAGTTGTTGAATATGGCGATGGCGATAAAACGGTAGTGCTTGTAGATTGTGGCGTAAAGAATAACATCATCCGATGTCTGTTAAAACGTGGGGTAAAGGTGGTGAGAGTACCGTGGGACTACGATTTCACAAGTATTCATTTTGATGGACTGTTTATGTCAAATGGACCTGGCGATCCAGCACTTTGTAGCATCACCGTAGGCCACCTGAAAAAAGCTTTCGGCATGGGGAAGCCAATCATGGGCATCTGTCTTGGCAATCAGCTTGTTGCTCGTGCAGCAGGGGCCGAAACCTACAAGATGAAGTTCGGTCATCGTAGCCACAATCAGCCCGTATTGCTATGCGGCACAAATAGATGCTATATAACCTCGCAGAACCATGGATATGCAATAAACCAAGATACCTTACCCAACGATTGGCAGCCCTTGTTTATTAATGTAAACGATGGTACTAACGAGGGAATAAAGCATAACTCGAAACCTATATTTTCGACTCAATTTCACCCAGAGGCAACAAGTGGCCCCGTGGATACAGAGTTCTTGTTCGACGAGTTTGTAAATTCTTTGTATTCTTCCAACAATTAAGAAAGAGAAAAAATGACAATAAGTAAGCATATAAAAAAGGTAATAGTTCTCGGATCGGGAGCTCTTAAAATAGGCGAAGCCGGCGAGTTTGACTATTCTGGATCGCAGGCACTTAAGGCACTAAAAGAAGAGGGTGTCAAGACGGTGTTAATCAATCCGAATATCGCTACAATTCAGACCTCAGAAGAAATAGCCGATAGGGTTTATCTACTCCCCGTTACTCCCGAGTTCGTAGAAGATGTAATAAAAAAAGAAGCACCGCAAGGAATTCTTCTTGCCTTTGGAGGACAAACAGCCCTTAATTGTGGAGTGGCACTTTTCGAGTCTGGTATACTCGAAAAGTATAATGTTGAGGTAGTAGGGACTCCTGTGCAGGCTATAATCAACACCGAAGACAGAGATATTTTCGTTCAGAAACTTAACGAAATAGATGTCAAATCGGCAAAGAGTATTGCCACTAACAATATTGATGAAGCTTTCAATGCAGCTCATAAGCTGGGATATCCTGTGATTCTTCGTGCTGCCTATACCTTAGGAGGTTTGGGTAGTGGCTTTTGCGGAAATGATGCAGAACTCGAAAAACTGGCTAAAAGTGCTTTTGCATATTCGCCACAAGTCTTGGTGGAAGAGTCTTTAAAAGGTTGGAAAGAAGTAGAATACGAGGTTGTTAGGGATAAATACGACAACTGTATTACTGTCTGCAACATGGAAAATTTCGACCCTCTAGGAATACACACAGGAGAGAGCATTGTTGTTGCACCATCGCAAACAATGACCAACAGCGAGTATCATAAACTTCGAGAGATATCAATTAGAATCATACGGCACATCGGAGTAGTGGGAGAGTGCAACGTGCAGTTCTCGTTAGATCCATATTCCGAAGATTATCGCGTGATAGAAGTAAATGCTCGCTTGTCGCGTTCGTCAGCATTAGCATCGAAGGCTACGGGCTACCCCCTGGCATTTGTAGCAGCGAAACTCGGCTTGGGCTACGGGCTACACGAGCTGAACAACTCGGTTACAAAAGTAACGACTGCCTGTTTTGAGCCAGCTTTAGATTATTGCGTGGTGAAAATACCACGTTGGGACTTAGGGAAATTTTCGGGTGTTACCCAAAAGATAGGAAGCTCAATGAAGAGTGTGGGCGAAATAATGGCCATAGGCAGGACATTCGAAGAGGCAATACAGAAAGGTATAAGAATGACTGGAAACGGGATGCATGGATTTGTTGCTAATAATAGTCGACTCGCTGTAAACGAGATAGATGCAGAATTAGCTAACCCTACTGATAAACGAATATTTGCCATTGCTAGCGCATTTGAGGAGGGATATACAGTTGAAAAAATACACGATTTGACGAAAATTGATAATTGGTTTTTGTCAAGATTGGAAAATATATTTAGGATATCTAAGAGATTGGACAAGTCTGGTAAAATTGAAAATATCGACACTTCTCTACTATTGGAGGCGAAGCAAGCGGGTTTCTCTGATTTCCAGATTGCTCGCCTTGCAGAAAAACCACAAGGAAAGCAAATGCACGAAGCCTCGATTAGACTCAGATGTTATCGTAAAACACAAGGCATAACTCCTTGGATTAAGCAAATAGATACCCTTGCAGGCGAATATCCAGCACAAACAAACTATCTTTATACTACCTACCACGGCTCGGAGCATGATATTGAATTTGAAGAAGACGGCAAGTCTGTAATCGTACTAGGTTCGGGGGCTTATCGTATTGGTAGTTCGGTGGAGTTCGACTGGTGTTGTGTGAGTGCAATAAATTCGGTGCAAAAATCAGCTTGCCGTGCTGTGATGATTAATTATAACCCAGAAACTGTTAGCACCGACTATGATAACTGCGACCGTTTGTACTTTGACGAACTTAGTCTTGAACGAGTACTTGACATTGCCGACCTAGAAGACCCTAAAGGCGTAATTGTTTCGACAGGTGGGCAAATACCTAACAATCTTGCTCTTAAGCTTTATAGGCAGAAGGTGCCAATACTTGGAACATCGCCTATAAAAATTGATAATGCAGAAGACAGACAAAAATTTTCCTCCTTGCTCGACGATTTGAATATCGATCAACCGCGGTGGAGCGAACTTTCTACCATCGACGATATTTATGCTTTTGTTGATAGAGTAGGTTTTCCCGTGCTTATCAGACCATCGTATGTATTATCGGGAGCAGCGATGAATGTGGTGTCAAATAAAGACCAACTAAAACACTTTCTAGAACTTGCTGCTGATGTCTCGAAAGAACATCCTGTGGTAGTGTCTGAATTTATTGAACAGGCTAAGGAAATAGAAGTGGACGCTGTTGCTGATAATGGCGAGGTTGTTGCCTATGCAATTTCCGAACACGTGGAGTTTGCTGGTGTTCATTCGGGCGATGCTACAATTGTGTTCCCTCCTCAAAAACTTTACGTAGAAACCATCAGGCGAGTTAAGCGAATTGCTAAAGAAATTGCTAAAGCTCTAGAGATTTCAGGACCTTTCAACATGCAGTTCCTAGCTAGAGATAATGATATAAAGGTCATTGAGTGTAATCTTAGAGCATCAAGAAGCTTTCCTTTCGTGTCTAAGGTGATGAAAATTAACCTTATAGATATCGCTACAAAGGTGATGTTGAAAATGCCTTACGAAAAACCAGATAAGTCTTTGTTTGAGCTTGATTTTGTGGGAGTTAAAGCTCCGCAATTCTCTTTCCACCGACTACTGAATGCAGACCCAGTTTTGGGAGTAGACATGGCATCAACAGGAGAAGTTGCTTGTATTGGCGATAATTTTTACGAAGCTATACTAAAATCAATGCTATCTGTGGGCTATAAAATTCCTAAGAAGAATATTCTTATCTCCTCGGGCCCTGCAAAGAGTAAGGTCGAAATGCTAGAAGTGGCAAAAATCCTTGTCGAACGAAATTACTGCATATACGCAACCGAGGGCACAGCGAAGTTTTTCCATGATAATGGCGTAGATGCAAAGATAGTATATTGGCCAGATGAATCAGATAGGAGCCCGAACACGCTAGACCTGATTAGGAATAAAGAAATAGAACTTGTGATAAACATTCCCAAGAATCACACAAAAAGAGAGCTGAGCAATGGCTATACAATTCGTAGGAGTGCAGTGGACTACAATATTCCATTGATTACTAATTCAAGAGTGGCAGCTGCTTTTATACAAGCATTTTGCAAATATAGCAGAGAGGAGTTGCCAACGATTAGTTGTAATGAATATTCGGTAAATTAAAAAGAAAACGTATAAAGATGCTCCTGAAAAACATAGTGACAACTGTGGCTTATATTGCTACAACAGTCTTGTTGTACTTTGTGTTGAGGGTGCTTGTCATAGAGTTGTTCTACAAACAGGAGCTGTATTCGAACATGCTGATAGAGTCGTTTCTCTCTTGCTTGTTGGTTATTCTTACCGCATTTCTGTTGCAGCGGTTTATATTGAAAGAGTCTTTTCGAGAAATTGGTTTTCGAGAGTTCTCCGCGAGGAGTGTTGTTAGAGCTTTGTTTACAGCCGTCTTTGTTTCTGGGGCTAGTTTCTTGGTGTATCTCCTGACTAAAAAGAGTAGTGCTGAAAAAGCCACTTGGCAGTGGGATGATTGGTGTGCGTATTTTGGTATTGCTATTTTTCTTAGCATTGCCAGCGAAGTGATGTTTAGAGGGATAGTGCAAAGAATATTGAGCAAATCAATGGGCAAATGGGTGGCATGGATACTTGCGTCGCTAGCATTTTCCTTGACCTTTACTTATGGTTGTAAATTTTCAGTACAGCTCTTTACTAATTTTTTACTTATGGGTTTGCTACTTGGTGGGACATATATGTATACCAACAATCTTGTATATCCTATATTCTTGCATCTGTTTATGAACCTATTTCACGGAGGCATGATGGGCATTAGTTTGTTGAGGAGAGATGCTACTTTGCAATTCCTGAAAATGCCAGACTCTTATCTTAGTTCGATGATGCAAGAGTGGTCGGACTTGCAAGGTTCCTATGTCTATGGTTTTTTCTTTCTGATTGCAATTATTGTCGATGTTGGATACCGACATCATGTCGCACGACATTATAAATAACGAATTATGCTTTGCTTATAAATCAAATGTCGGCGGTATTTTTCCTTTGTGAATTAGCCATTTACAGGAGTAAGCTCCTAACTTATGTTTCGATATAAACACATAAAAATAAAATAACGATGAAAAAGAACACGGTAAATTTTTTGTTTTTGCTTACAATTACATTTCTTGTCGCCTGCAATTGGCAAGCCGAAATTACATTAACAACACAAGTTTTGAATGAGAAAAACGAGCGCTATGATTTCAAAGCAAAATACCCACAGTTTGGCATTACTGTCTTAGATGATAGCATTTCAGACAAAGTAAACTCCTACTTGGATAGGTGCAATAAAAAATCGGCAGAGCAGGTTCATGAAGAGTGGTTTAGACCCTTCGAGGTGATTATTAGTAGCAGAGAATCGGTGCTAGAAAATCGTTATGTTTCGGCAAATATGAAATGTTATTACTTTGCAGGAGGAGCACATGGAACTACCTTAAATCATACATTCAATTACGACACAAAAGCTAAGCATTTCTTGACTATTGATGACGTGCTAGGCACAGACTCCATGCAACTAGTACAGCTGGTAAAGACCAGATTGAAAGACCAAATCGGAGATATGAATTTTGTTGATGATGGTGTAAGAGGAGTTTCGAACCTGTCGAAATTTTTAATTTCCGACAAAGGACTAGAGTTTATATTCGATCCCTATGAGGTAGCTGCATATGTGTATGGAGTAGTGTCAGTGTCGGTGTCTTTCGACGAATATCCGTTTAATGTTGAGCGAAAGGATTAGATGCGTGCGTAATTTGTATACTAAATGGTGACTGTTCATAATGTCAGGCGTTGGCAAGAGTTCTTTAATCAATAGTTTGATTGACAATAACAGCTCTCAGACATCGCACATTAGTGATACTACAGGAAAGGGAAGACACACAACAACTCGTAGAGAAATGTTTTTGCTGGCGAGTTGTGGGATTCTGATTGACACGCCGGGGATGCGAGAGTTTGGCATTACATCTGCTAGCAACGAAACACTGTCTGAGATTTTTGACTTATCAGACCACGAAGGATGGTGCCAATTTAATGACTGTACTCACACTTCCGAACCTGGGTGCAGTATATTGCAAGCAATTGAAGATAGACGTATTTCGGAAGACTCCTATAATATTTTTTTGAAGCTACAACGAGAATCGAAATATTATGCAAGGTCCGAACATGAAAAACGTAGGCAGGTGCGAGAGTTTGGGCGGATTGTAAAAGAAGCTCTAACGATAAAGAGAAGTTTGAAGTAGATATAAAGCCCCAGTTAATCATGCTGGGGCTTTATATACTTACCTACGGGTAGCTGGGCATTTGGATGTGGCGGGCAGTTCAAGTCTGATAAAACAAGATCTTTGGCGAGCGAAACGAAGCATCACCACAGCGGGCAAAAAAGCCCGCAAAATCCTTGCTTTCAGGAGGATAGGAAATCGCAACGAATGAACTAATGCTTGTTTTAGGTTTAAAAAGTAAACTCCTAATGCTCAAAGCTCTGGAAGATCTACTTTCACAAGGCAAAAGTAGATGTCAAAATATTCTCTACCTTCTGCTCATAAACAGTGTCTGTCGAGAATTATTCTATCAATATCAAATATCCTTTTTTACTAGCAATTGTAATTTCATCTGAGGCGGCAAACTCGCATGCAGACTGGAAATCTTGCACCTCAGGGACAATCAGTCTTGCTTCTGAGGAAGGTATCCCTAGCCTATTCCAATCAATCTCCAGTTTAATTTTCTCACTCTTTTCAGACCAATTACCTATAGCTACTAAAGCTCTACCTTCTAGTATGTAAGTAGTTATCTTAATATTACGATTATTGCATTTAATCGCAGGATTTTTATCCCAGAAGCCTTGCATTTTAGCATTTTCAATATTAAAATCATCCCATATTCGCCATATTGGTCTAGGATCACAAATGACTCCATCTGTCTCCCATGGATGTCTGACTGTCATTCCATAAACCATGCCTAACCACCTATTACCGCCTCTATGTAGCATATCACCCATTAGTCCAAAAGGGATTCCTGAAACTTCTACCAACCAATTTTCGGGAGACATTTCATTGTACATAAAACTTTCTCCAAACCAAAGCTTATCAATAAAAGGGAAAAACTCCGCATACTGGGTAGCTGGGCCTTTCGAGAATCCTGTATTTGAGTGTAAATCCATAATACACCCAGACTTAGTGTCGTCCAGCACCTTACGCATACGCTTTAGTGTCCGCCTATCATACGAAACATCATCAAGATAGAGTCCGTCTATGTCTACATTTTCAACCAACCATCTCAGCCCCTCAATATAATAGTTATACCAACGAGAGCCGCCATAGGCATTTACAATAGATGCATCTGCACTTTTATCAGGAAACCACTGATACCACTGTGGATTATAATCATCGACAAAATGTTCTTGTAACCAAGGATATCCTCCTCCTTTGCCATCACCTAATATTTCATGACCTAAGCTACGAAGTGCCCACACCTCTGTAGTATAGTTACTTAACTCTCTGACAGTATTGTATATTTTCACTTTTTGTCCTTTATTATGCATGTATTTAACAAACGTCTTCATTTTGTCAACTCCAATAAAGGGGTAATTTATGTGGGGATTGTATTCGTTAGCATGGTGCACATTAATAATTTTTACTCCTGCGTCAAAGTCGTTTTTACTTGGACTTGGTTTACTTCCATTGTGATAGTAACGGTCTGAGAACTGGCTTTTATAGTTAATATCTTTTACTGGTGTTAACAACATTGACCACTCAAATTCTAACACTTCTCCTTTTTTCAGATTCCGTTCGCCACTATACACTACAGCTCTTGTCTCATTTCGAGAACTTTCAATCTTAAAACCACCTTTATTATCGTTGTACCATGATTTGGGATATTCTGGATGATAGAGGTTCAATAGGGGTCCACTATAATCTCCTCCTCGCAACTCACACCAAATCCCAGCGTTGGTGTTTCCAATCCAAAAGCTATCATGCGGACCATCCCATGTTGCAGAATGTTTTTTAGGCACAGATGTTCCTGGGAGACCCATTCCCATCATATACTCTGCAATCTCGCGTTTAATGGGAATCTCCAAACGGATGTCATGTACTACTATCGGATTTAATGCTACAAGTTTTACTTTATAATTAATATGGGCATCCGATTCTATTGTGCCTATGGCCTTAAGTCTGAAATTGGCTGAAACACTTTCCCAGGCTCCTTGCACTAACCCTTCCGTATCTTTCAAGACTTCTATGTCTTGTGTAATTCTGAATATTTCTTGTCTGTTGTCAGCATGCACACCAAAGGAAATTGGCCGACTAAGCATCTCGACACCATTAACATTAATAGAACTTGGGAATTTATCAGGTCCAATAGCCAGAGTCTTCCCTGTAAATTTAAAACTATTTCCCCCTTGCACAGATATAGGATTATAAGCCTTAGTGGGTTTATTATCTATTCCTAGGGTCGAATTCAGCCACCGTAGGCGCGAATGTCGCCACAGTTCGCTGTCACCACGGTCGGCTAATACCTCTTCAGAAATATTAATACTGATGTTAACTGTTTGAGCAGAACAGCCCTTTGCAGCTACAATCACTTCTCCTTTGTATTCTCCAGACGCAATCTTTCGTGGTATATCAACCCCTATCCAAAGAGGCTGAACATCTCCTTGTTTAAGATTAATTTGCTTTTTAAACGGTGTCCCACATGGGTCTATGCCCCCTGTATTAAAGCATGTTAAGGCCGAGGATGATATTTCCATTTTGTCCCCTTTCAATGTAGAAAATTTGACGTTCAAATCTTCAATATCCTTTTGTGACGCCCAAACTCCCAACTGAAAAGTGTAGTATTCATTCTTTTTGGCATCTCCTTCAAATATATCAGAAGGTCCACTTTGTATCCATTTTTGAGGGATGTTGTCCAGCATCCGAATAGGGTCTCTACGGCTTTCAGGAAATATTATAAAATCAGTCTGACTAAGCTCCTTTAGTATTTCCTTCTCAGATTTCAGAGCTACTATCTCCATAGGATAGAAGTTGTCAAAGTCAGTTCGAGCCTGAAATTCCAACAAGTAAGCGCTGTCTATATTGTCTTCTTTTTCAAGCCTTCTTAACCATTCTCCATCAGGGGCATTCTCTGGTTTTAAATAATCTTTGTTATAAAACCCATTTTCTTTTTGCACCTCATAAGGTAGGTAATAAAAATAATACGTTCCCATCTTTCTCACTGGTCCGAAACAGAGTTTACAAACTTCGTTATCAACCCTTAACCTATGTATGTTCTGTATAGTATCACCATCTTCATGTATAATTACAAATCGCTTATTTGTTATTTTTCTATCATGCCTACGCCAAGTGAGATTTATTGAAAGAGCCTCTGCTGGATGCTCAACATTAAGTACTGCTCTATGATTTCCGAGAGATTCTTCCCAAGGTATGTTAGCAACAGAGTAATTATGTTTACTCGACGTTCCACAGGCTATTATAAAAGTAAGCGCTGGCAATATGCTTACTAACAAGACATTTCGTTTATTTTTCATTCCGTATTTTTAATTAAATTGTGTCTGTCCATAATGTCGGGAGTCTGAACTACGAAGTTAAATATAAAGGCTTGCCAAACTTTGTGAATTGGGAGTTTACTCGTGTAAATGACTAATTCGCAAAGTGAGCATAACGCAGATATTGGACTTTATAGACGACTCTAAATAGATACAAAGTCAACGTTCATGTAAACATCCTTATTTCCACATGCTGTTCAGTATATACTGTTTTGTAAAAGTATCTTCTTTAACCCGAAACATGCTCTAGCTCTCTTGTTATGTGCTCCATCCTCTTCAATATAAACGCTCCGTTGGCTTTTATTTTACTCTCCGTAGGGCGCGCTTCGTTCACCAAAACACTTGTTTTGTCAAGACTGAAGCACCTGCTACGGTAACCTAATATATAATTCGGGCTTAATTCATAGATGTAAACTTATTGTATACTGAGGAAGGGCTGTTACATCCTTCAACATAACTCCTTCTTTTTTGATTTGCTTAACAGCATCTTCTGGTATTCCATTTATATTGTCGTCCCAAGGGTATACTCTCAATAAAGTAGAATTATTCATATCTCCATTTAGATAACGTTTCAGCCCTAACATCCAAGGTTGTCCATGATAGAGATGATCGTTAAGTATCTTGCCATTGCGTTCAGTCGTGGCAGATCCTCCACAATAATCTATTTTTAAAAATATATCATTTAGATTTTCAGGCAACGAAGTAGGCAAATTAATTTCTCTCTCTGATACACTTATATCTTTAATAGGAAGATTTACACTTATAGGCGGAACAGACGTTTTAAAAGCAGAAAAGATTCCTTCTTTTGTCTGCTTTACAATCTTGCCTTCCACCTTCAAGGCATTAGGAAATTCTGGGAACATCTTTAGAGTAAAATTGTTGTTTGAGAGCTGGTTCATCTGTATAGTGTCTCCACACCAGCTTAAGTCTGCATTGCTTATCATCATGTACTCTTGACCAGCAATTGTTGTCCGCCAGCAATTCTCAGCTTCTTCTCGACTCAATAGCACTAATATTACTCGCTTTCCATCACTAGATGTCATATCAATATGATTGCCCCCTTTGGGAGAAAGATAGCTGACACCGTCATTGGTTTCGATACTCCAGCCTTGGTGATTTAAGTTCTTAAGTACCTGAGCATCTACTGCTAATTCGACATCCATCCCTCTAAGCTTCATTAAGAAAAAGTACTCTGTTGAATCGCGCGAAAAGCGGGCTAATGGCTGTGCTGTTGCATACCTAAGGTTGATTCCATTAATATTCATATTAAAGGGAAGAATTGCTGTTGTTTCACCCTTCAATAGCATATTTTTTCTTGGAAATTCTATAACTTCATTATTCAAGTTAATACTCATTCTAAACGATTTATCTGGCATTGGTATACGAACTTGAGCATTATTCATAAAAACAAATCCCGAATTACCTTTAGTTCTTGCTATATACCTCAAGCTTGCTGTATCTTTCGCATTATCAACGACTTGAGCTGGTCGCGTTACTTGCATTGGTGCTAATTCATTTCCAAAATCATTCAAAAAATGGTGCAGTATTTTCAGACAGCGATACGAGTCTCGAACTTCGCCAAATTCTGACAGAGGAGCTTGAAAATCATAAGATTCAGGGTATCCTTTACGTTTTTGACCTGGGGTCTGTGTGCCTCCTTGGAACATGTAGTAGCCTATCAAATTCATACCTCGTCCTATTTGGTTTTGCAAGTGAGCCTCAACAATAGCAGGGGCAACTGAGAATCGATTATTAAGCTCCATCTGAGAGCCACAGCCTTGTTCACACAGTCCTCGGGGATATTTGTCGGGATCATAATATAGCCGTCCACCAAATGCAGAGTTCAAAATCCATTGATCATTGCCGTATAGGAAGTCGAGGGTTGCTGTGCCTCCACCTGCTTCCCAGCCTCGATAGGGATAAGAACCTTGCAGGGGCAGGAAGCCAAAACGGTCGTCATGAAAAACAGAGTTCGCTGTTAATGAAAAATAAACAGGCTTCATATCTAAATCCATAGCAATCTGTTTAAGGGAGTCTGGATGCTCTGGTTGTCCATCCGCATATTCATTTTCAACTTGCATTCCAATTATTGGTCCACCTTCTTCAAAGAATTTACCTTTCACTTGTTCGGCAACCTTGCTATAATACCTTCGTGTCTCATACAAATACCCCGAATCATTGGAGCGACGCCCCTTCATTGTGTCAATCCATGCAGGTAAACCTCCGTGCAGTAGTTCGGCATTGCAGTAAGGTCCTACTCGCAACCACACGTACATATCATTTTTTTTGCATAAATCAATAAATCGAGATAAATTACAATCTCCAGACCAGTTCCATTGTCCACGAGGATTCTCATGGGTTTCCCAAAAAACATAAGTGGCAATAATATCTATTCCTGCACTCTTCATCTTCCGGATCTCTTCTTCCCAATACTGATGAGGGTATCTAGTGTAATGGAATTCTCCCATAATCGGTATCCAAGGCTGTCCATTGCGAGTCAAATATTGGTTGTTGACACTTAATCGACAGCCGTCAGGACTAAGCCCATCGAAACTAAACACTTTTTCAACAGGCTTGTCTTTCAACTCTCTAATATCTAGCTCATATACTTTATCATATGAACAAGAACTAAATCCTAGAATAAGTAACAAGGTTAAATAATGAACTCTCATAATGCTTATTTATCTAATTCGTTTTAATAAACTGTATCTGCCACGACATCGACGAGGTTTGGGTTGGTGTATACTTTAATTTCAGCAACTTTCCCTCTTGTTCTACCTCTGCAGGATTTCCATTTATACTTGCTGATTTATAACTAAATTCTTCTGGCATGTAAAAAGTCATCACATACTCGTCATCCACAATTACCCTACTTCTTCCATTGAGCACTTTATTGTGCCATATCATCATTTCTATTTCTGCCGCACCTTGCGAAAGATGTCTATTCGTAGACACCAGCTGGGGTCGGTCTAATTTTTCTCTAATAGCCCATGACTCAATACCGTTTGCAAGCAGAGTCGACAGCTGAATACTGTTTTTTACAACACCCAACATTTGGTCTCTCCAAAACTCGTATACAAGATACTCTTTGGAGGGGTCAAGTCCTAAATCTGACAAAGACACAGTAGTTTCAGGTAAAGGAGCTTGTCCACTTCCTGCCCAATTAATACGATGCAAGACAGCCCAATTTTCATAGTCTGTATTAAACTCGTTCAACCAGAAAGGACAAACCGCTCCAAACTGGTCAGCATCACATGGAGCTGGCTCTGCTCCACTAACAATTTCTGTTCGCAAGTGTGTTTTTAGCCAATCTGATTTCTGTGGGTCATAGTCATATAACTGACCTGGCACCGAAAATAGAACTGGCGATGAGCGCCGTAATCCATGCAGGTTATCGTCATCAGTATACACTTCAGGCTTATCGCTCAGTAACAGCATTACTCCTGCAATAGATGCCAGAGCTGGGCGAATAATAGTTTCATTCTTTACTGATTTAACTGCCGACACTTTAGTTATATTCCCTGCTCCTTGACCAGCCTTTTTTGGCAAGACATCACAGTGGTCTGGGTCGTTACGCCATACAATGCCATTCCATGAATTATATTGTTGCATAGTAACAGGACCGTACCCATCTCCACCAATACGACATGCATCTACAAGCCCTATGGACTCGGGTAAAACTCCCCAACAAGAGAGGATAAAGCTTTTATCTCCCATTTCTTCTCTGGCAACTCTCAAATAAGCTCTCAACAAGTCATCAGGTTTTATACCTTGTTCTTCACACCATTCCAAATTATTATTTACACAATCGTATAAAAGATGTCTCAGCTGATCAATCTTAACGTATTCAATACCTGCATTTTTAAAACCCTTAAAAACAGGACGAATCAGAGCTTCTACAACTTCATCCTTGGTGGCATCCATGGTGTAGCCTACCCAAGGTGCTGCCATTGGTTTCCCAGATGCATCTTTTACAAACCAATCTGGATGCTCATTAACGGTGGCCTCATCAGAAAAGAAACACCCCATCCAAACAGCAGGAGCAAATCCCGATTTTTTGACCGAGCTGACATAATGAGTGAGCCCTCCAGGGAATAAGTCTTTTTTCCAATCTAACCATGTGGTCGGACGCCCACCAAAATATCCATTCGACTTTTTACAGTTCTCTCGTCCTTTATCAAACTCTCCTTGAAAAACATCATCTATTTGAATAAAGCGGTATCCATAATCAGCAAAATGTTTTTCTTCCCAAATATCAAGAAGGCCCTCCTGAGTTTCTTCATTAAACTCTCTAAAAAATGCCCACCATGAGGACCACCCCATAATTGGATCTTTGTAAACCTTATAAGTCCACGGCTGAAAATGAGCTAGATTCTTGTGCATCTGATAATAACGAGGGCGAAAGATTATCTCAACTTCATTCTGAGGAAATGATAAGTCAAAGCGACATGTGCCGTCAATATTCCTGGAAGCTTGAATTTTAGTGCCTTCTGGGGCCTCCAACATCCAATCAAAGTTACGGTCATAGACAGCATTGTTACGCAAGTTGTTGCTCAGTCCATGAGAGGTACGCACCAAAGGGAATTCTTTCTGAGGATTGCCACGTGTCTCTGCGGCAAGCGCCTCGCTACTACCATAGACCACAGTTTTGAAGTTCTTATTTTCAAAAGGTTTGATAGTAATCGTTTGTTCAACTTGTTCTCCTGACTGAACTTTAGTTAAAAATTGCACCTGTGATGTAAATTCAGCATTAAGTATTATGCCTCCATTATAACTCATTGTTAGACGTTTCCCGTCGGGAGACAAAGATACAGAAGCGGGGGCATTTTCTGGAGCTCCAAACGACACTGCTGTTTCTTTATCACACTGAGCATAAATAACTTCAACGCTCAATGGTGAAAATATCATACAAATAGAATATAACAAGATGTTGCACATTAATCTTTTAATCATATCTATATTATTTTAATTTATTTATAATTTTGAATTGCTCTATCTTTTAGTTTGGCTTTATCTGAGTAATTGTTGTACATCTGTATTTCGGAGGAGTACCGAACGTTCACTGGTAATTTACATCCGCTAAACACATTATTGCGTACGGTTGCATTTGTTGTTCCTTTTATTGAGATTCCGCACTCTGTTCCCTCTCCTTCGATTAGGTTGTTTTCAATTAGTACATTCTCATGAATTCCAGCTACACTTATGTTCGGAGCCTTTACATTAATTGCGATGGCACTTGCGTTATCATTTGTTCCATCGCCACGTCCGCAACGAATAATTCGATTATTTCGGATTATCACATTTCTCGAACCCGCCCCTTCTCGCCAATCTCCTTCAGCACCTATGTGAATCGCTGTTCCGGTGCTCTCTCGCATGGTGCAATTTTCAATCAGCACATTACGTGTTTTCACAAGAACTGCTCTTGCCAAATGGCTGCCAACGTAGCTGTTTACAAACTCAAGTCTTGGCAAACGAGTGACATCTATTAGATAATAATTGTCAATATCATCTGGAAGCGCTCTGTCTAAGCTAATAACAGTTTCCCATTTATTCTGGAATGTGTCCGAACGTGTAACTACAAATTTATCTACAACTTCCAATGTATTCTTCGAAACCAACTCCAAAGTATCCTCAGGGTCTGGAAAGTCAAGAACCATTGCGTGGGTTCCCCATGCTTTTTCCATCTGAATAGCGTACGAAAGATTTCCTATTTTACGAGTAATAATCTGATAGTAGCCATGTACATTGGTTGCATCATCTCCCTGTCCCTCAAACATACAGCCCTCAAAACGTATTGTTCCCTTACAAGACGTAAAATGAGTTGCATCGGTGTTAGTAGACTGATAATATCCAGGACGCGGTACAATTCGCAATCCTTTCATAAGAATATCTGTCGAACGATGTCCAACAATCCCCATACCAGGTTGAGCATGAATGGTAACTTGATCTAGGGTAGTCTTCTCAGCCTCGTTAATAAGAATAGCTGGGCGGAAATGAAATGTATGATTTATCAAAGCAACATTACCTATTAGATCTTGCGGATAAGATGCCCATATACGAAGGACCCCATTAGCAATTACCTCACTTTTTGATGGAAAATAAATAGAACTCCCCATCAATCGATTCTTAGAAAGATTCCAAAACATTATCCGTGTAATAAGCATCTTATTAGGATTACAAGAATCATCGGTAAGGCTCACATCAAAATAATCATCAGTTTTGTTTATAACCTGCCCTTCACTGTATGGCATCGTTTTATAATCTATAGTTAGACCTTTTACTGTGACATTTTGACAATTTTCAAGTGTAAGCGGTTCCATCCACCCCTCTACCATAAAGACAGCTCCTGTTGCATCAATATTAAGCCCCTTTACTCCTGCAAAATCAAGCCCTTTAGTATAAGGGTAATATGGCGTATAGATAACATCTTGTGGATTCTTCCCCATTTTGCCATCCATTATATCGTTCATAAGCTGAATAGCCTTCTCTTCTCTGATAACATACACTCCTGTGGGGATGGTTAAATTTGTAATTTCTTTTTCACGACAAAAATCGACAGCTTCTTGGATTGCATTGCGATCATTGAGAGTATCATTGGGAGTAGCCCCAAAATCTATAACAGAGACCGATTCCTGAGCAAATGTAAGCTGCTCTTGAGCTAATAACAATAATCCGATAGCTATGAGCAATATTGATCTTCTAATTTTACTTAATATCTGACTTAACTTCATTTTTATATATGTTTTGCATGATAAGATCCAAACCTGCCTCTCCTTTCATAGTATTATTTAAAACGCTCACCTTCTCACAAGCATTCAAATCAATAATGGCAGGAGACTGAACTTCCTTTAAAAAAGCAATTTTGTTATTCTCAAAAACTAAATTAGACACACTTTTGGCTGTAAGCACCCCACTACTTATCAATTCGAAGGTATTGTTCTCTATGCGTATATTAGAATGCACTGTTTTATTAGGAACATTTTTTTTGTTTTCAGGGGAGATGGCTATAACATACGATGCAGGAGGCTGATTATACGCACATCCTACAAACTTGTTATTGCGTATCGTTACGTCTCTAACTGGGCCTGATTCAAACCAGTTATTCGCATCATCTGCAATCAGGATAGCATGCATGCCAGTGTGATAAAACATATTGTTCTCAATCAGCACTTTTCCTCGTGTAGTCATCAACACACCTCGTGTATTAGTGCGCTCAAAGTGGCAATCCCGTATAGTAACATCAGGGCAATATGTAATATTTTCAAGACAACCTCCAACTCTCGCCGAGGATGGTAAAGCTCCTTCCAACTCTATCTCAAGCTCTCGTTTATTTATCATTCTAGAAGACTTAATCTTGCCAAAGGATTGGTTTAATAGTGTTTCAGGATTGGTAAATGCGACTGAATCACCTGCGAAGAATGCTTTAAAGCCATAGGTCTGGTGATGCATGAAGCGAACTCGCATTTTGTTATCTTTAATTGAGGTAATCTTCAGATGAGTACCATGTACGTTGACAGGGTCGTCGTGTGTCCCTGATGTATGACAAGCTTCAAGTAATATCTGACCTTTGCATCCCGAAAAATGAAAACAATCAGCAAAAGAAGCTATTAGCCTACCAGAACTAGGAGTAGGAGCAACTTCAATATTAATAAATGACACATTCTCAGAAAACTGCGAGATAATTCCCATTCCATGCATGTAGTGTATATTAATAGCATTTAATTCAATATCCTTAGATTGATTTATAAAACCACCAACATTGTCGCGATAAGGGTCTCGAACGGTCAAAACCTCGCCTTCGTTATAATCCGCGGTGTTAAAACGACCACGAAAAGCAAGTTCCTGGCAACCTTCATCTTTGGCATAGGCCTGTAAAAATGGATTGAATGAGCTGTAAGTCATAGTTTCAGACTGAGGAGAGAACTTTATGGTATGAAAGTTATTGCATTTCCACGCATCTCCATAAAAAACTATTTGCCCTCCTTTATCAATAAAGTAACGACTGTCGCGATGTATACGAGCTCTAATTAACGTATCACTAACAGACAATAGCCTCAGCTCTGACATTGTAGGTCGTTCGTAATCAAAATTAAGACCTTTCAATTTTACATTTTTACTGTTAATCAACACAAAAGGAACTATTTTGCCATGAAGAACAAATGTTGTATTACTGCCCTCAATTGTAATATTTTCCATGTCTTCAATGAGCATCGCTATATTTCTCTCCTTAGACAAGGTATCATTCTCGGTAGAATTTGAAATATAAAGCTCCTTTTTGAAAGCTCCATCAGTCCACAGATCAATACGCCCTTCTGGGAACCTAAGAACGACATCCGACTTACCTTTACACGCCTCAATTGTTGCCCGAATTGCAGCTGATGCATTCTGAAAACTTTTGGCTCGCACTCCGTAGTCGCTAGCATAAACAACATGTTGAGACTTGGCATATTGAGCCTTAACAAATAGTAGAATCAGTACTAATGCAAAGAAAACAAGCCCGTTATTTGTACATCTATTATTCATACGTTCATTATTTTTAAGTTTTTTGATATATAGCTCTAAAGTAAGTTATAAAACTATCATATCAGTCCAACAATAGACTTTTTTATTGATAAGTAATCTTTCTACTAATACAAAACTGCCCACAGATGAGCCTCAGTGTTGTCATCCAAAAACTAATGCCTTCAGATGACATCACACTAAAACATTTACATTATAATCCCAACCTTGAGATATAATTTTCATAATAATAACAACGGATAGCACAACTAGTATACTAGAGGCTTTATTGCAACTACCCAATCCCTACATGTTACTCCATCAGCAGCAGTTATCCTATATTTTCTAGGAGAGGAGAAATCCCCCAAAGTGCCCAATTCTGGAGAATCTCCCAAGGGCTTAATTGTAGCAGCTGTCGAAATATTCATATAGACGACAATATTTGTCAATTTTACTTTTTGTCGCTCCTCTTCAGTAAATGTTCCACTCGCATCGGGAACCCTTACAGTAACTATTACTGAATCTAAATCAGCGTTTGAGGCTTCTGATAGAACAATTTGCTTACTTACTTCCAAATTTAAGTATTCAATAATGGCAGAACTATCAATCCACTTATCGTTAGGATTTTTATAACGATATTCTACAAAAACATTTGCAATTTGAGCCTCATCAAATGCAGGCAAATCATCTAGACCACTCTTCAAACAAGAGCTAAACGCCACAGAAAAGACACACAAGAGCAAAAAATAGCTTATTTTATTTTTATCATTCATAATATTTACTTTTAATTTGAAAATTACCACCCTGGATTTTGTACCAAACTGCCGTTTTGGTCAATTTGCCCTTTAGGAATAGGGAATAAATAGCGCCTTCCTGCAGTAAACACCCTCTTTTCTATATCCGCAAAATTTTCACTGGCATCAGCAAAAGTTCTAACATAAAATGATTTTCTGTCTTCTGAAATAACTATTAAACCAGGAACTTCATCCCTAAGCTCATAAACTACACCTCCAGCTGGTCGTCCATGATTAGCATCTCCTCCGTACTTCCCCCAGCGTAGAAGCGTCCAATAGAAATCTCGCTCTTTTGCCAACTCCACACGACGTTCACGCTTATAATCTATCCAAGCTTCAGCAAGGGTGGATGCTGTGGATGGAGCTAAACCTCCATGCTCAACCCTTGTTTTGTTAAGCGTCTCTACAGCAGCTTCTATTTTAACTTGTCTTAAAAGAGCCTCCGTTTTGTTCATATACACTCGTCCCAAACGAGTAATAACCCAATGATAATCAGTAGGAATTCCGACATAGACTCTAGGAGATACCGTATAAGTACCTTTTCTCCAATAATAATTCGTTGCCGACAAGCTCCACTGACGTGAACCTCCTTCAATCTTTCGATTCAAATTCCCCTTAACCCTTGTAGCAATATTCTCTCCAAACCAAATTGAACTATCTCTAACAACTGTTGCATCAAGGCGCTTATCGGCATTGTCATAAATAATTTCATTTACTGTTAAATCAACTCCGTCTTTCACTTTCCAAGTCCTATCTCCTATAAGCTCCATATTATTTAAAAACTGTGATGTTTGATCCCATGGAAGAGCCTTACCAGTTTGCTCGTCTGTTATCAAAAAATTATCGACCAAGGTCTGAGACGGAACATTGCTATTCCATGCTTCAAATACTTCAAAATCTGCTTTAAAAAGAGGATGTGCTCCATATTTTATAAGTACATCTCTTTTTATATTAGGCACACATTGTTGCAAGTCTTCAACATTGTCACAGTTGTTGTTTAGCTTATTACGATACAAAGCAAATATTATTTCTTTTGAATAAGGGGAGCGTTCGTCAAACATTGCTCCATAATTAGACTCCAAAGAATAAACACCACTGTTTATAACCACATCTGCCGCATCTATCGCTTGCTGATAGTAGTCGGATTTGCCCGTATAGGCTGCTGCTTGCAAACAGACTTCACTCTTTATTGCAGCCGCGGTATATTTAGAAGCTTTACCAGGAAGAGCACTATCTGGCAAATCGACAATAGCATCGTCTAAATCTCGAATTATATAGTCATAAGCCTCTTCAACATCCTTAGTAAGAGGAAATTTATAAGTTTTCTCCTCTGATGTCAAAACTCTATCAATCCATACAATACGTCCAAACCTACGCGCCTGCCAAAAATAAATCATTGCTCGCAAAAATTTACCTTCTGCTATCAGTTCTCGCTTATCTTCATCAGCCAACGACGACTCCCGAACATTCTTAATAATTAAATTGCTCCTACGTACCAATCCAAACTTATTAAAACCAAAATCACTCTCCCTTGTATATTCTTCTTTGGGAACCCCTTCTACACCTTCATTCTGAACTCCATTTGTTGTCCAATTCTCCATACTTGCATATCCTGCATATTGGTTTAATATATCATTATAGGTTTTATTAACAAACGCATCTACGTTAGTCCGACTCCCCCAAATTAGGTCCTCCTCAAATTTAGATCCATAAGGACTTGAATCTAACAAGTCCTGCTTACACGAAAAAAGTAATATAGTCAATACTATATACGAGATTATATATTTTGCATTCATATCTTTATTATTAAAATCCCACATTTACACCTAGAGAAAACACTCGTTGAAGAGGATAACCATAGTTGTTTGCACTACTTGTTTCAGGGTCCATCTTGTATTTCGAATACAGTTTAGATATAGTAAACAGATTAGTTCCACTTACAAATACATCAAAACGACTAAAGGGTAAAGTCCTAAATAACTTCTGCTTGAAGTCGTAATTCACCTGCAATGATTTCATTCTAAAGTACCTTGCACTAATCAACCAAAAGTTAGAAGTAACTCCGTTATTGTTGCCATTAAGAGTTTCATCTGTAATTAGACGAGGATACAAAGCCTCGGTGTTATTAGGCATCCAATAGTCTTTCTGGAAAGGGTAAACAATGTACTTCGACTTTGTATTGCGCAACCTATCTTCCAAATAGACATGCCGGCTTCCAGTTCCTTGAAAATGCATACCTGCCGACCAAGCTTTATAGCGTAAGTCAACAGTAAAACCATACATCAAACGTGGGAACGAAGGTTTACCTGACCTCACTTGGTCTTCGCCATCTATTTGCCCATCTCCATTTACATCCTGATACTTTATATCTCCTGCCACCAAATTGTACGAACTATTACGCTTAGGGCTATTCATTACATCCCAGGCATCCTGATAGAAACCTTCTGATATATACGCAAGACTGCCATATCCTCTTTGATGCGTCTCGCGTGTTCTTGGGTTTAAGAGTACATTCTCAGATTCGTCGTATTTATTTACCCACAATTGATCGAAGTAAGTACAGTTTGCTCCTATATCATAGTAGAGTTCACCTAGGTGATTTTTGTATTTTAAATCAAACTCCCACCCAGCTCTCCTATGATTCCCTTCCGTATTCACTTTAGGCAAGGATGCTCCCAGCGGATCGGAATAATTCGATCCAGAAGGCGAGCCTAGAAAGTTTGTAGTCTCATAAAAGAAGTAATCGAAAGAACCTGATACCTTGTTTCCAAAAAATGCAAAATCAACTCCCGTATTAACTGACCTACGCTCATACCAAGTAATATCTCGACTAACAAGTGCTCCTTCATCAAAACCAGGAACCACTTTCCCATCAATAACATAACCTCGTTCAATCAATTTATATCCTGGCAAATATTCATAACGATCAACTCCATCATCAAGACCCGTTTCCCCATATGAAAAACGTAACTTAAAGAAATTCATCTTCAAACTCTTCTTAAATGACTCCATGAAATTCTCCTCTGTAACAACCCAACCTGCAGACCCCGAATAGAAAATACCCCAGCGTTCATCCTTTGGGAAATTATCGTTGCCGTCAATACGAATGCTACCTTCAAGCATATATTTATTGTTAAACCCATACTTCAAACGTCCAACATACCCAGCATTCGCACCTTCACTCTCTCCTCCATTATTTTTTGCAGTCTCCGCTGGTCCTGCAAAAATCTGATCTACATCTAATTCGAAATTCTCGCGCGAAGCCTCTACAAACTCGGAATACCAATACGTTTCATCATAGCCAACCAAGGCCTCTATTGCATGCTTATTAAATACTTTATTGTAAGTAAGTAATGGCTGAACTCGATATTGCCATCCTGAACTTGAGTACAATGACAGATTTGGCAAATTTTTCCCTTCTGGCACATCACTACCCAAAGAATATTGATTGGCATTTACCCTCCACTTCTTATTAAAATCATTATCATTCCTATAGTATGCTAAGAACTTGAATTGCAAACCATCAACCTTAGGTATATCCCACTCCACATTTAGCTGACCATTGACATTGCGATTATCATTACGGTCATATCCTGAGCTAGGGTCAATCTCAACTATGGGGTGATCTGACTCTGAATAATAAAGGCCCAAATCGTTATATGCAAGATTCATCGGATCTGTGTTCTGAATATGCCCCCAAGTTTGTGCATAATTGGTAGAATAGAACGAATAGGGCGCACGTGTCTTTTGAACATTCCCAAAAAATGAGAGAGTAGCTTTTAATCCAACTTTCTCAAAATTATTACTTAGGCTCATACGATATGTATAGCGCTTCAGCCAATTGGTATCAAACTTATAAAGAGACCCTTGGTCAAAATAAGAAAGTGATGCAAAATACTGTGTTTTTTCATCGCCCCCCACCAATGAAAGATCGTGCCTATTTTCTTGCGCAAAATTATTCAGAACCTCATCCTGCCAGTCTACGTCTGGGTAATTATAAGGGTCTGACTGATCCTTAAACTTCTGTACTATGTCTTCACTATAAGGAAGTTCCTGTCCATCATAGGTAGCCGCTGCATTTTTAATCATTACCATTTCATAGGAGTTCAACTTCTTTGGAAGAACTGTTGGTTGACTAAAGTTATGGCAGTAGCCATAATTTATGTTCATTTTACCTTCTTCTCCTCTTTTTGTGGTAATGACAATTGCTCCGTTCCCCCCTTTTGAACCATAAATAGCTACTGCCTCTGCATCCTTCAATACGGTAAGGCTCTCTATATCTTTAGGGTTCATGCGGTGCATTTCATCCATGTTAGAAGTTGTAACTCCATCTATTACTAAAATTGGAGAACCTCCTCCACGAACCGTTACCGAAGGTTGCGCTCCAATACCGCCACCACTGTTGGTTACAATCAAACCCGCAGTTCTTCCTCCCAAGGCATCTCCAATACTGCTAACTGGCAAGTTTAAAATATCTTCTGTCGAAATTTTTGAAACAGCAGCTGTAGTAGATCGCTTAGTAGTCGTTCCATACCCAACCGCTATAACCTCATCCAAGCCTACAGCGTCTTCTTCCATCCTGATGTCGATGCGAGTCATATTTCCTACCGCCACTTCTTGTGTTTTCATACCCATAAACGAAAAGATTAGTGTTACGCCTGTGGATGGGATGTCGGCAATGGAGTAGTTTCCATCGACATCAGAGATTGTTCCTTTGCTTGTTCCTTTTATCATTATTGTTACTCCGGGGAGTGGCAGGCCAGAGGCGTCTGTAACATTACCACTTACAAGCCTGCCTTGGATCTCTTGCTCCAGCACCGGCAGAGCTTCTGTAAGGTTTCCGCGAGCAGGTATTTTTTTCTCTGTTTTAGCTTTAATAATGACTTGTCGATCTTTTATCTCGTAGGTATTGTATTTTGCAGGGAGGGCTTGTTGGAGTACCGAGTTAATATCCTCACCATCAACAATTATTTGCACCTTCCTATTCAAGTCTAGAGTCTTCCTGCTGTAGATAAATATAAATTCGCTGTTCCCTTCGATTGTTTTTAGTAAGTCTCCTACTGAGATATTGTCGTAATGCAGGGTGAACTTTGTTTGTTGCGAATACGACGAGGATGCCATCCCCACCATTGAGAAGCACATTAGAAAGGAAAGGATCTTCATTTTTAGTAAAATCTTTGGAATTGAGCCGCATATAACATGGGCTCTACTCTTTTTTTTCATAACTTTGTAAAGTTTTATCATTAGTCTATATACTTAATGTGAACACTCGAAAACCGGCGAGGCCTAATTCGCTGGTTTTCTTTTAAAAAAAATGTCTTGTTTTATTTCATAGGCATAAGGCTTAGTTTATCAATATTTCATTATTTTTTATTTCGTACGATATTCCTGTTACCTGAGATAGGGTATACATGACTTGCTCAAGATTTTGTTGCAAATCCAGTTTGCCCGACAACGGCAGCGCTTTGTCTATTGCTTCGGCATCATAGCGAAAGGACACATTATAGAATCTCCCAACTCGAAGTAACACTTGGTCCAATTTCTCGTTCGAGAATTTATACCATCCTTTTGTCCATGCCATATAATCTTGGGCATTATGCTCCTCATTAACTGCGATTATATTGTCCGTCGTGTTATAAACCGCTTTTTGGTTTGCTTTTATTTTTACCGTTTTTACCTTTCCTTTTGCACCATCACTCGCTCCTGATATTTCAACACTTCCTTCGAGCAGTACAGTCTCGCTACTATTATCTGTGCCATAAGTGCTAAGGTTGAATTTTGTTCCCAGCACCTTTACATCAATTCGTTGAGATGAAACAATGAATGGTTTTTTTGTATTTTTGGCAACCTCGAAGTAGCCTTCACCATCGAGAAAAACCTTTCTATTTTCGCCTTTAAATTTCTGAGGGAAAGCAAAGCGACTACCAGCGTTAAGCCATACTCTGCTGCCGTCGCTGAGCGTGAGCGTCATTTTCGATCCAAAGGGGACGAATATTTCATTCATCATCGCCCCATCTGTCGTTGTTACATTGCCATGAGCGTTGTATACCGTATCGTCGTTTACGCTTAAAGCATTCTTGTTGTCCAGCACTGTTACCTGCGATTCTGGCTCTTTGATTATAATTGTTTTTCCGCTAGCCAAAGTCAGCACTGGCAGATTTTGATTGTCAGCATTTACTGTTGCGGTGAAAGTATATTTCGGTGTTTTTTGAATGCGAAAATTCAAATGCCAAGCACCTGCAAGGGCTACCAGCACGAGCACGGATGCAACAGCTCCGACACTTCTCCACAACAGCACAAGTTTCCGTTTTCCACTTTGGCGTTCCTGACTTTGCTTAATCTTAAGCCACAACTTATGTCGTCTTTCATCGTCTAGGTCTGCTTTATCTTCCAGAAACAGCGTGATGAATTTTTTAGCTTGTTGTATATTGCTTTTATTGTCCTTATTTGCTTCTATTAGTTCATTCCACTCATCCTCAGAGCTAATGTCCATGAGTGTTCTTACAAACTCTTGATTGTGGATTAGTTCTTCTAACGTTGCTTTGTTGTATTCTTTATTCTTGAGCATTTTTCTGTCCTATATACTTAGATAAGGGCAGTATTAAAGTTTTGTGACAGAAAATCAATAAAAATAAAATTTATTTTATCTTTTCTTCGTCTAGCAACATTAACAAAAGAAGTAAAGTCTTGTTATTCAAATATTTTTTCAGTGTCTGAATTGCCCTAGATACGTTTTGTCTTGCCGTATCGTATGAGATTGACATTATCTCACATATCTGAGAATAGTCTAAATCACAATTGAAGCGATAGTATAGTATTTCGCGTTGTTGGGCACTTAGTTTTTCCATGCCCAATTTCAATTCACGCTCTGTCTCTGACAAATTTTCTTTGCTTATCAACCTTTCTTCGACTGTTGGAGCAAAGTCGGGTTCTATTTTCGAGTCTGGACATGTTGCATTGTTGCGATTTTGTTGCTTTATTTCGGCAAACAAGCGTCGTCGGAATGCTTTCAACAAGTACATCCTGATGTCTTCGGTGTCTCCCAGAGAATCTCTTTTCTGAATGATGTAAACAAATAGATCGTGAATTACATCAAGTACTAAACTCTCGTCAGATGTGAATCTCTTTCCGTATAGAAACAGAAAATCTACATTGTGGTGGTAGATTAAAGATGTCGCATTACTGTCTCCATCTCTAAAATTATCCCATATTTCTTTATCCGTATTATTCACAAAAAAACCTTTTACCGTCTATGCAATAATTCACTCATTTTGCGCTCACGAAGGTAAGAAAAAGTTTTATCGTACGATATGTTTAGTAAATGTATTTAGAACGAGAGCTTCCGATATGCGCCAGCAAGGCACTAGAAATGAGGCTAAAACAAAGATAATTAGCCTCGGGACTCTACTTTCTAGTTTATACTCTCGATATTATAGACGGACTCTACTTAAGTTCGAAGCTTGACAGAACAGCCTTGTGGTCGGTGGGCCATGTTCCTACAGGAGGAATTATATCTTCCTGTCCATCGTCGGGCACTCGCTTACTAAAACTTATTGCACCGTCAGGTCCAACAACCTTCGTATCCTTAAGTATCAATTTTGGATTAGGATAATAATAAATGAAATCTATTCTTTCGCGCTCGTCAGCATTGGGCGCCCAAGTCAATTTATTTATTGGCGCACTTTTGCAATCTGCGGGAAACGTATAGCCTGGGTGCGTAAGTGGATTGGGATAAAGTTCTCGGTAGCTATCTTTAAAGCCCTTGTCCAGTAGCATTTTTGATATTGGCCACTCCACGCTTACGCCATTGTGGCTACGCAAGTTTTTGCATTCTTCTGTCCAGTCCAGCAAAGACGGTTCATTGAAATCTCCTCCTAAGATAACAATACGCCCCTTGTTTATATCATTCTGAGCAGCAAGCAGAAAGGCTTCTATTGCCTCGTCCCTGTTAGACAGATTATTCCTATATATTATTGAGTCAACATTAAGCAATGGTGTTTGCTCTTTCCAAGTGCAGCCATTGTATCCAAACACCTCGTAATAAGTACAATTAAGATAGTCGAGATGAGCAGTATAAATTGCAAATTCTGCTTCTCCAACTTTTGCTACTAGGCGATGTATAGTGCCATGGTCATTGCTAAGTGGATACGTAGCCGTGCTATCGCTTATGGGGTAACGGCTAAGCAAACCCGTGTCGTCCGAGAGGAACGAATAATAAACAGCTCCTTTTTCTTTCAATGCTGCTACAATACGCTCGTTAAAACGAGTGTTTTTATAGTTTCTCACTTCACTGAAGGTGACAAAGTCGGCATCCGAACTCAAGACTTCGTCTACGATAGCGTCAAACCCGCCATCGACAACAGTGCCTTCTTGCCAGATATTAAACTGTAATACTTTTATTTCCTGGCTTTTGCCAGAACATCCTGTTAACAATAATGTTGCACACAACAACAACGTCCATTGTAACTTGTTTTTCATTGGTTTATAATTTTGTTTTTATATGATTTAATTTGAAATTCAAATTTAGTACTTCTTTTTATTTTTGAGAGGGATTTTTTTTAAACTTTCCCTCTTTTCTTTGTTACGCTACGCCCATCAAAGAAAAAGAGAGAAAGCTCCTAGCCCTCCAAAAGGGATTGTATAATTTGAACTTATTTCAGCAACCACATTACATCATTAGGAGTATCGCTACCTCCAAACTGACGCTGTATGGCAGCTTCTATATTTTCTTTATTTCTTGAGTATTCCGACATTGGATACATCCAACGTTTTGGGAGTTGCGTTTTCACTTCGTTCATGTTTGTTTCTGGGTCGATGGGAAGCACAGGAAAACCAGTACGACGATAATCATAAAAAGAATTGAATGGCAACTGAACAAAGGAAGCAATATATTTCTGTTCCATAATTTGTTGTAGCCCTTTTGCATTGTTAAATGCAGCAGAGCCTGCAAGATATTCATCTATGTACGCTTCGTCTATTACTCTGCCATGTGTATAGTCGCTGGGGGTATGTTCAGCAGTAAACATCATTGCAGAACGCACCGCATTGTTGTAATGTTCTTTGGCAGTAGCTGGTGTTTGCCATCCTCGCAAGGCCGCTTCTGCCAATATAAACTGGACTTCCGAATAAGCAACAAACTTTATCGGCTCACCCTGTGGCAGACGGTAATAACGCTTGTTTATTGAAGAATGGTCGCCATTGTTGTACTCTGCCACAACATTCCCAAAAGGCAAAGTAGGATCTACTCCGCTATATGCCGAGTATTCGCCTACACCATTAAGCTCTAAGTTGCTGGCAGGTTCTGCATAATAAAACAAACGGTAGTCGTTCAGGTTTTTAAGCATGTCAACAAAAAGAGAAGTCATCACTGGGTATGACCAAAAATTTTGGTTTTCAAAATAGAATGGATACCACTGTTTCGATTTTTCTGCCGAATACACTCTTTGGAAACTCTGCGCCTCGTTTTCCAACAGCGGCATATTAGCCGTCTGCTCAAAGGTTGATTTTACATTAATATCACCAATGTTCGTTTTGGCACTTGCCATGTTTAATATCCTAAGTAGCATGCTATTGCTTAGTTTTTGCCACAGAGAAGGGTCGCCTCCGTAAACAAAATCACCATCAAAGTACTCTGCCTTCTCAAACAAGCTTGCTGCCACTTGTAGTTCTGTAATTATAGTATGGAATACCTCCTCCTGAGTGTCGTATTTTGGTGTAATGTTCCCTCCTTCGCTTCCCAAGGACTCGGAGCAAGGAACATCGCCCATAGCCATTGTCGTTTTATAGAAATAGCAGGCACGCATAAAATGATTGAAACCTGCATAAGCATTCTTTGTCTCTTCGCTCGACAACTTATCTGCTTCTGATAGTTCCTTAGCTTTCAAAGCGTTTGTCAGCACCTCGTAGTTGCTAAAATTCTCGCTATTGATGTGATCGCGCTCAATCCTATTATACAGATACCATTCCATACCTTCAGTATAAGACGTGGATTTCATCAACCACGAATCACTCAACAGCCATTTATTTTTATTGCTATAGGTAGCCTGATTTAGAACATAAGTTACCAAAAAGCCAGGAGTAACCGTAGTTGGCTTGTCTGGATTATTGTTTATGTCGTCCATGCTGCCGCATGAGGCTGACAATAAAGCTATTATTAGTGTGTAAATTATTCTTTTCATGTGTTTGAAATTTTGCAATAAGCTGTAAGCCATAGGCTTTATGCTTTTGCTGGTTTATTAATCATCCTCCTGCGCGTAGTTAGGCTTATAGTCTACTGCATGAAGGTTTCATATGTTTTTATTTTATAGAGTTATGTCAATGTTAAACCCCAGATATCTTGAAGTCGGAGAGTTCAGGTTTTCTTTGCCTCTGTCGGGGTCTGAATATTTAAACTCTTTTGTCCACATTAACAGATTCTGCCCAACAACACCAACAACAACATTCTTAAGTCCGATTTTGCCCACCAAGGCTTTGGGCAAGTTGTAGTTCAGACCCACTTCGCGGAGTTTAATGAACGAGGCGTCTTTAATATTCTGACGAGCACCATGATCCCAAGGATTTTTGTTGTAGCTTTGAATAAAACTCTGATAGGAGACTGGCACATCGTTGACAGCATATTCGCGTGTGTCGCTAAGCAAGTTGCCATAGGGGTCGTAAGTAGCTTCACCACTAATCACTTTAACACCATCTGCGATATAATTCTTCTTTCCATCGACAACTTCGTCGTAGCGCCATTGGTTGTCGCTATCGGGATGCGCTCCAGAGTTCCACATTGCCTGCTCCGTCCAAGAGAACATCATCCCACCTATACGTCCATCCAAACCTACTCGCATGGTAAAATTCTTATACCTAAAGTCATTGGTAAAACCCACTATGTATTTGGGGTCAGTGTAACCTATAATTGAACGGTATTTATTCTTCACTGGCATTCCAGCATTGAGAATAATCTGACCATCGGCAGAGGTTTCCCAATCCGTCATATAATACTGATCATACCGAGCACCTACTTTCACTCTGGGGTCTTTCGAGCTGTATTTCTCATCTAGTTGAGCATAATACCAGTGCCAAAACGAGACATTTACAGCAGCGTCCCAGCTAAAGTCTGTCTTCTTTACAGGTGTACCCCTAAGCGTAAATTCCATTCCTTTTTGTTGCCAGTCTTCGTCGCTATTGGTAATTATGCTACTTGAACCCGACGACGACGAGATGGGCGCCGTGAGCAACAGGTTGTAGCGCAGGCGTGTGAAATAGGTATAATCGAAGCCTAAGCGAGCATCAAAGAAACGGAAATCTGTTCCTATCTCGAACGACGATTCTACTTCTGGTTTCACATTCAGGTCTCGTAAGGTACTGGGGTAGTAGGCCTCAGTAAGACCGTTCCAAACATCTGTCGTAACCGAATATGCCTGATTTATTTCATACACTCCCAAATCTTTCTTTGCCACTGTCCATGAGCTCCTAATCTTCCAAAAATCAAGAACATCTTCAATGGGGTTATAGAATGATGTCGGGATAAAACTCACAGAAACAGATGGATAAAAATACGAACGAGAGTTGGACGGCAAAGTGGAGGACCAATCATTACGCCCTGTAAAATCCAAATAAATGCCACTTCTCCAAGAAATACCAAGCTTCCCATACATACTGTATAATGCTTTCTGGCTAATAGTCTTGCTGACTTTTGCAGGCTCTACCGAGGCATTCAAAGAATAAAAACCTGGCACAGAAATTCCTCCCTGCGTATTAGCCCAAAAAGACATGCTCTTATACCAATAGGATGATAAACCAGCAATAGCGTCTATCTGAAAATCTTTAAACTTGAAGTCGCCTTTCAAGATAAAATCGTTGTTGAAACTACTTCCCGAATATTCCGTGATACTGTAATATCCTCGCAATGCTCCACTATCGCCTATAGACTGGCGGTAATCAGAAACTGTGTTGTAATTATCGTAACCCGAACGCAACATCACGGATATATTTTTTCTTATGTCATAACTCAGCGTTATATTGGTATTGAACAGGTCTTTATTCTGCTTATTCAGTCGTTCGTACATAAGGAAATATGGATTATCATACCATGCGTCGTACCCCCAGTTTTGCTTTTGGTCTTCCACTTTCCAGTAGTCCTGACACTCTCTGATGTCTATTTCCGTTCCTCCCCAAATTAACAGGTTGTATAAGATATTACCTCCTCCGTAGTCAACCCTTGGCATATTGGGCGATTGCTCATTTTTATACGACATGCTGGCATTCAAATGAAACTTGCCGTAATCGATATATCCATTACTTGTAAGAAAATATTTGTTTTGATTGGAGTTAGGATATTGACCTTTTTGATATATATGTGTCCCTGAGATACGATATCCTCCGAGCTTACCCGATTGAGCAACGCTAATATTGGAGTTTGTAATCATTCCCGAGCGAAAGAAATTTTTAATATTATCTTTACCCCTGGGCAATAGCTCCATTTTTTTCATCTCCTTTGATATGGGGTCGTATTGCGTCACCATATGTCCATCCATGTAGTCGCCCCACACATAGCCACTATTATACTCCAATACCCCACCACTCCCAGCACTGTAACTGTGTTGTGCCTCGGGCAATGAGAGGTAGCCAGCCGTGAACATTGTATTGTTCGACATGTTAACAGTCAGCTTTCCGTCTTCTCCTTTTTTTGTTGTTATCATTATTGCTCCTGCTCTACCACGTACTCCATAAAGAGCTGATGCTGTAGCTCCTTTCAAAACATCGATGCTCTCGATGTCCTCTGCTGCCACATCGTGCATTGTTATGTTGCCATATGCCACTCCGTCGATAACAATCAGAGGGTTTTCTCCTCTCAACTTTATGGCTGGACTTTCAGAAATTTCGGAGCTATTGTTAATGGATAATCCTGCTACCTTACCTGTCAGGCTTGTAGCTACGTCCACTCCTTTAACCGCCGCCAAAGCATCGCCAGACACCTTTTGCACCGAATAACCCAAGGCTTTTTCCTCGCGCTTGATTCCCAGGGCAGTAACTATAACTCCATCAAGATCTTGCGATTCTTCCTGTAGCTCTACATTTATTTCATTCTTGTCGCCCACTAATACTTCCGTTGCCTTCATCCCTACAAACGAAAACACCAAAACCCCATCAGCAGGAACATTGGAAAGCGTGTAAGCTCCGTCAACATCTGTTATTGCTCCTTGCGTTGTACCTTTTATAAGCACAGTAACCCCTGGCAATGACTGCCCCGAGTTGTCAACAACCTTACCACTAATATCAATAAGTTTGTCTTGTTTGCTCGTCTTCGATGAAGACAAAATAATTTGATCTCCATTTATCTCATAGCTGATGCCAGCATTGGGCAGAACTTGTTGCAACACTTCGACAATGGGAGTATTCTCAAAATCTGCCGACACTCTCTGGTCTACGTTTATTTCGCCACTATAAAAAAAATGGTAGGACGACTGGGTCTCAATGCGTTTCAAGAATTCCTCCATTCGTAGGTTTTTGACATTCAAAGTCAACTTGCTACTTTGTGAAAAACCTTCCGATGCAAAAATTGCATTGACCGAAAATAACAAGATGAAACAGACGAGTTTCATCTTCAACAAAACTCTTTGACAAGATGACCATGAGCCATCATAAAATAGATTTTTTCTCATAATTCTGTAATTTATACTATATATATTAATAATTGATGCTACAACTTGTTTTTAATAGCGTCTCTTTCTATGTGTTATTTGTAAAAACGCATGACTGCTCTCGTCTCTACGGTACCTGTCTTATCGCTACCATTTCTACTACTCGCGTCTTTGAATTGTATGAATAACTTACTGATGCCACCTTGCAGATTATATCCATCACTTCACTGACCGTTTCATTCTCTACAACACCAGAGAACCAAAGATCGTCGAAATCCGAATCAGAATATATTATGTCAATATTAAACCAGCGCTCCAAACGCTTCATCGTGATAGGAAATGGTTCTCTTTCAAATATTAATTTCCCATCCTTCCACGAAGTAAACACTTGTGTATCCACTTCATTTTTTACAAACCGACCATCAATAAGTTGTGCTTGTTCTCCAGGCTCTAGATACACACACATCTCTACCTCAGAGCTTATTATCTTGACCTTGCCACGCTCCAATGTCGCAGTAAATTCATCTTTTTTGTACGCTTGCACATTAAATGCCGTTCCCAGCACTTCCACTGCGCCCGAGCTGGTTTTTACTCTAAACGGAGTCTTACTCTTTACAACATCGAAAAAGGCCTCGCCTTCAAGCTCGACCTCACTGTTGCTCAAAAAATTTGATGAATAAGAAAGTGACGAACCTCCATTGAGCCAAACTGATGAACCATCTGGTAATGTCAGTTCAGTTTTTGCTCCGTTAGGAACATTAATAACTTGCATTGTTTGCCTTTCCTCAGGTGTTTCTGTTCTATAATACATCCAAACTCCCCCGACTATCAGGCCTATGAAAATAGCAGCTGCAAGTCTTAACCCGATTGAGTATAATTTTACTTTTTTCAAAGAACTATTAAACTTATCGCTCAAAATTGCGTGCTTAATTCTTTGAAGTAATAATGGATTTGAATGTTCGACAAGTTCCTCCTGTTCTTGCCTGTGCCACTGCTCGTCCATGAGCTGATAAATCTCATGTTCATTCTTTTTATCATTGATGAAACAAGAGAAATGCTCGAACTCTTGTGGAGTAATGACCGACTGGAAATATTTTTTAAATAGTTTCTTCATGCTGTGCTTTCTATATAGTAATACACAGCAAAATGAAGCATCCCTAAAAAAGAATCAGAAAAAATGTAGAAATAAATAAGTATATAGTGCAGATAAGAAGCCGTGTTTACCCAATCTCGCTTTTATAAAGTTGATAGACTGACTAATATGATACTCAACCGTTTTTGTAGAAATATTTTTCTTTGTCGCGATTTCTTTATGAGAGAGTCCTTCTATACGGCTCATCCTAAAGATTTCTTTTTGTTTTGCTGGGAGCTTCTCAATCAGCTGGTCTACCTTGTCTTTCAGTTCCTTATACTCCACTGTTCCTGCCGATATGTACTCTTCTGCAAGCGAAGTCTCTAATATTTGCTTATGAACTTTTTGTTTGTTCAAGCAAAACCGAAGTTCGTTCAGAAGAAGGTTTCTTGTTATTGTGAAGATATACGAATTAAACGATTCGGAATTTCTAATACTAGTCCGCTTATTCCAAATTTTTAAAAATACTTCTTGCAGAATGTCATCAATCCCGTCCTCCATTTTCAAAAACGACTTGGAGAACTTGTAAAGACGTGGATAATAGTGATTAAACAAGTCGTCCAGAGCCTGCTCGCTGCCTTGTGACAAGTCCTTCAATACCTTATCTTGGTTAAACCTATTATTCATCTGGAAAATTTGTTCTCGCAAACTTAGAAAAAAAACTGAACAATATCAACAAAACGTTTTTTTTACAAAGGATAAACTATCTCGTAAAGATTTTAGAAAAAATGGGAAAACTCTCCTCCCCCTTACTCGATACTCAAAAACTTGAGTGTATTTGACATATATTGGCAAGTATATAAAATGGTAACTTTTAGAGAATTCTTAAGAGCAGAGAGAACTGGCAAATTGTTACTTCTTTCGCATGAATATGTTTATTGGGACTCCCGAGAAGTCAAAGTGTTCTCGCATCTTATTCTCCAGATAACGTTTGTAAGGCTCTTTCACATACTGTGGTAGGTTACAATAAAAGGCAAAGCTAGGGGTGTAGGTTGGCAATTGTGTTACATACTTGATTTTTATGTGTTTGCCTTTCAGAGATGGTGGTGGATTTTGGTTTATCACTTCAAGCATCACGTCATTAAGTTCCGAAGTCTTGATTTTTTTAGTCCTATTCTTAAAAACGTCCATAGCCACCTCCAAAGACTTGTGTATTCTTTGCTTTGTCAATGCTGATATGAATACGATTGGGATATCAGTAAATGGGGCAGTTCGTTCTAATACAGCTTTAGTGAATGCATTTGTAGAGTGATTGTCTTTTTCTATCAAGTCCCATTTATTTACAAGAATAACGACACCCTTGCTATTTTTCTTTATTAGGTGAAAAATACTTAAATCTTGTGCTTCTACACCTCTCTCAGCATCAATCATCAGCATGCATACGTCAGAGTGTTCTATAGCTCTAACAGATCTGAGTACTGAATAATACTCTAAATCCTCGTGGACTTTGTTTTTTTTTCTCAAGCCAGCTGTGTCGGTAATATAAAATTCGTAGTTAAACTTATTGTACTTAGTCTCTATGGAGTCGCGAGTTGTTCCAGCAACATCGGTAACAATATGTCTATCCTCGCCTATTAAAGCATTGATGAAGGATGATTTGCCAGCGTTGGGACGTCCTACTACGCAAATCCGTGGCACAGTGTCATCTACAGTCTCCTTTGCCTCTTTGGGAAACAGCTTCAGGGCAGCGTCTAGCATGTCGCCTGTGCCACTACCATTCATGGCTGAAATGGCATGTAGCTCGCCAAAGCCGAGCCCATAAAACTCCATTGCTTCATTGGAGTGTATCGGTGTGTCTACTTTGTTTGCAATCAAGAGTACCGGCTTTGTTTGTCTACGTAATATGTTTGCAATTGCATCGTCGAGGTCTGTAATGCCGTTTTGAACATCTACCATAAACATAATAACGTCAGCCTCCTCAATGGCCAGAGCAACTTGTTTTCTTATTTCTCCTTCGAATACATCATCGGAATTGGTAACATATCCGCCTGTGTCTATCACGGAAAATGGTATTCCTGTCCACTCGGACTTGCCGTATTGCCTGTCGCGAGTAACTCCTGCTACCTCGTCGACAATGGCATGTCGCATACCTGTTAATCTATTAAAAAGTGTTGATTTGCCTACGTTTGGCCTTCCTACTATGGCGATTATATTGCTCATCGTTTTAATTAAAATCGTATCCGAAATCACGGAGTGACTGCTCGTTTTTGCGCCAGTCTTCCTTGATTTTGACGTACAGTTGTAAATATATTTTTTTTGAGAAGAATTCTTCAAGATCTGCTCTTGCTTCTGTGCCTATTCTTTTGAGCTTTAGTCCTTTGTGTCCGATGATTATGCCTTTTTGTGTTTTCCGTTCTACGTAAATTATTGCTCTGAGATGAATTATATCAGCGAGTTCTTTAAATTCCTCTACTTTTATTTCTGCCGAATATGGTATCTCCTTTTGGTAGTGTAGTAGTATTTTTTCTCTGATTATTTCCTCTACAAAGAAACGCTCGTTCCTGTCGGTCAGCGCGTTCTTTTCGAAGAAAGGAGGAGACTCGGGAAGTAAATTCAGTATCTTGTCGAAAATAGGATTTATGTTGAACTTGCGAAGGGCTGAGATAGGTACAATATAAGCTTCAGGGAAGGTTTTTTCCCAAAAAGCAAACTTTTCGTTTATCTCAGTATCGTTTGAATTGTCAATTTTATTGATTACTAGTATTATCGGCACATTAGCACCCTTGCATTTTTCTATATAATCGACATTCTTGTCTGGCGTTTCGTAGATGTCTGTCACATACAGAATTACGTCGGCGTCGCCCAAGGCGCTATTCACATAGTTCATCATCTGCTCTTGCAGTTTGTATGCGGGTTTGAGTATGCCTGGGGTGTCGGAGTAAATTATCTGAAAGTCATCACCATTAACTATTCCTTTAATGCGATGTCGTGTTGTTTGCATTTTTGATGTTATGATAGATAATTTCTCACCCACCAATGCGTTCATTAATGTTGATTTACCAACGTTGGGGTTACCTACAATATTTACAAATCCTGCTCTATGTGTCATAATTCTCAAAAAGTAATATGCAAATATACAAAGAATAAAATTGAGGAAACTACGGCTAGGTTTATCCCAGTTTATGCAATTTAACTTTTAGAAGGATTTGTGCTGTGCTACAAGTGGATATCACGTGTGGATGTGATAATTGGTTAAAAAACGACTTGTGTAAGCAACTTATTAGTATATTGCGAGCTATTTGCGATTGCATAATATTTTATAAAAGATATGAGGAAACAGAAAGGCAAAAATAGGGTCGGTGTTGTTTATTCTACTGGCGAAAATTATGATTATGAATACGAGCAGAATGAAGAAGATGAGACTCTGTCTCCGCCTCAACAGAATCTGAAAGTGTGGATAGACCGAAAGGGCCGAGGTGGCAAGGAGGTCACTCTGGTAAAGGACTTCGTTGGAACTGAGGAAGACTTGAAAGAGTTGGGGAAGAAATTAAAAACTTCTTGTGGAACAGGAGGAAGTGTCAAAGATGGAGAGATAATAATACAAGGTAATCAGAGAGATAAAGTAGTGGAGCTTTTGGTGAAGTTTGGGTATAAAGTCAAAAAAGCAGGAGGCTGAAGAATTTCTTACTAGAGCAAGAAAAAGATAAACTAAAGATGGAAAATTTTGTAGTAATTGTAAATGAACATAGGTACTTGGGGTATATATTGACTCCGTACATAATTGAAAGGACTGGTGCTTTTTATACATGTGTGAAACCTGTCAAAGACTACGACCTCGAAAGCTTCGATTATACTTTCACATCTGTGCAGTCAAAAATTGTAAATATATCCGAGAAGTACAGCGATGCCGCGCTTGCAAAAAGGTTTTCTAAATCTAAAAATGTAAATAAGTTCTTCGAAGAAATAGATAAACAAGTTTTTGAGGGCATCGTGGCACCAGTGATAGACAAATACATATTGGAGATATATGAATTGATTACTAAATATGGAATTAAGCTCTATCTGAAGAAGAATAAGTTCTCAAATCTCTTTGACGAAGATGAAATAAAGACAACAACCCAACATGCAAAAGCGATATACAATTTTGAGAAAGGCGAAGATGGTACAAAGTATTATCTAACTTTCCTGCAAAATGACAAAGCAATAAAACTGTTAGATAAGCAAGTGATATTTCTTACTTCTGAGCCTTGTCTTATGGTTTACGAAAACGAGATTTTTAATTTCGAACGTATCTCCTCGAAAAAACTATTGCCATTCCTCGAAAAAGACCATATTTTTGTTGGCAAGCCTGTTGAGAAGAAATACTATGAAACTTTTGTGAAAAAGATTGTGACGACAAGCAGTGTCAATGTAACGGGTTTTGACATAATAGAGGAACAGCCTAAGCATCATCTCGTCCTTAAATTGGAAACAAACCTGAAGTCCCAACTTTTGCTGTCGCCAGTTTTTATGTATGGAAATACAGCCGTGTCTGCAATTAATTCCAAAAGAGCTTTTGTAGAAATGCAAATGGACGATAAGTCAGTGTCTTTTAGGAAGTTTGTTAGGAATAAAACTTGGGAAGATCGTATTATGTTGTACTTGGAAAGCCTGCGTCTTACAAAAACCCCCACTTGCCAATTAATCCTAGAAGGAAGTAAGGACTTGGAGCTTGCGGAACAACAGTATGAAACAATAGAATGGATAAAAACTAATCTGCCAAATCTTGAAACAAAAGGAATTAGCTTTAATCAAGACGCATTGAAGAATAAATATAATGTCGACGACTACTCGGTTAAATTTGACGTTCGACAAAGCGATGAAAGCGATTGGTTCGACCTCAATGCAGTTGTGCAGATTGGCGAGTTTATAATCCCTTTTTTAAAGTTTAAGAAAAATATTGTAAACGAAATTCGAGAATACACGCTCCCTGATGGCTCTATAGTAATCTTGCCTGGAGAGTGGTTCTCACAATATAAGGACCTGTTCAGCATGGCTAAACTGGATGGCGAGAAAATACTGCTAAAACATCATCATCTACAGCTGATTGAACAAGAGCCAACTCTGACAAAAAATCAGGCGGCAAAAGAGTTATACTTATCAGATGTAGAAACTATATCAAAGGTTAGTATCCCTACAACTATACAAGCTCGGCTAAGACATTATCAGAAAGATGGGTTTCGATGGCTCTATAATCTTGCAGAAAAAGGTTTTGGCGGATGCCTTGCTGATGATATGGGCCTGGGAAAGACATTGCAGGCTATAGCTCTTATACAGAAGATTATAGATGGATTTAAAGAAGACACTCCTAACGATGTTGTGCCTGCGTCTTTGGTGTTGGCACCCGTATCGCTTCTGAAAAACTGGAAAAATGAAATTAAAAAGTTTGCCCCAGCGCTGAAAGTGAAAATTAATCACGGAGCAAACAGAATAAGAAGATACGATAATCCAGAAAGGCTGCATGCAAGATACGACGTGATTATCAGTACTTACGGTACAATAAGAAATGATATAGACAAGCTTGTAAATATCGAGTTTCTTAATGTAATACTAGACGAAAGTCAGATAATAAAGAATGCAAGCTCGAAGATATACAAGGCCGTAACACAGCTTGAAGCAAAGCATCGGTACGTGCTGACAGGCACTCCCATAGAAAATTCGTTGATGGACTTGTGGGCGCAACTCAATTTTCTAAATCCAGGATTACTAGGAAATCAGGCTTACTTTAAAAGAGAGTTTGTTGCGCCAATCGAAAAACACAATGATGAAGCAAAACAAGATAGGCTGTCGCTACTAATAAAGCCCTTCATCCTGCGTCGTTCTAAAAACGAGGTTCTTACAGAATTGCCCCCTGTTACGGAGTCTATTGTGTATTGCGAAATGAGCGATGAGCAAAGCTCTATATACGAAAAAGAAAAATCGTCAGTCCGCAATATGCTTCTCGAGCAAATTGATAATATTGGAATTGAGAAAAGCTCAGTGCTTATACTCCAAGCTTTAAACAAGCTCAGACAATTGGCAAATCATCCAAAAATGATAGGTGTAGATGGTGTAGAATCTGGCAAGATGGAGGAAATAATGCAGAATCTTGAGAATGTTGTATCAATAGGGCATAAGGTGCTTCTGTTTTCGTCTTTTGTCAGACATCTAAACATACTCTCGGAGGAAATAGAAAAGCGTGGTTGGGGGTGGTCGATGCTGACAGGAAGTACTAAAAATAGACCAGAGCTTATTGACGAATTTCAGAATAATCCAGATAAGAGTATTTTTCTTATATCGCTGAAAGCTGGAGGTGTAGGTCTTAATCTTACCGAAGCAGATTATGTATTTATAGTTGATCCATGGTGGAATCCTGCTGCCGAAATGCAAGCAATAGGCAGAGCTCACAGAATCGGACAGGAGAATAAGGTCTTCGTGTATAGGTATATTTCAGCAAACACTATCGAAGAAAAGATATTGAAACTACAGAAACGCAAGGATGCTCTTGCTAAAAGGTTTATCGACTCAAACAATCCAATGAAAAAGATGGATAAAGACGGAATAATGTCACTGTTTAATTAGAGTCTGTCGTTAAAGCCCCAATCTCTACGTTATGCTCACTTTGCTCTTAGTCGTTTACACAAGTAAACTCCAAATTCACAAACTCCCAAAAACAAAACAGGCTGTAAACTCATGGTTTACAGCCTGTTTTGGTATGCCCAGCATGGGCGTAATCTCATGGGTGTAAGTCCCTAGCGAGCCCTAATAGTGGGAATCGCCTAGCCAAGAGCAAGGGTGTCCATAGCGATAGAGACTGTCCTCAGAACTCTGTCTGCTCTCAATAATTATTAATTTTGCAATTATGACACGACAGAAAAAAGAGAGTGCCGAGTACATTGCTATGCGAGATTTGGCATTATCCCAATTAAAGAGTGGGAAGAGTTTGACAAGCGAAGGAGGCGTTTTTTCTCCTATTATCAAAGAGTTTTTAGAGAGCGCTTTATCGGCAGAAATGGAAGTTCATTTAGATGCTGAAGAACGTAAGGCTGGGAATAAGCGTA
>JBKECH010000120.1:0-2655 GCA_047974415.1 Bacteroidales bacterium
CGAATTCTTATATCACGACGGAAAACAGCACACGGGCTTAAATGACTGTCAGGCTCGAAGTGAGAACAAGCTACATTTCCACTTTAATGCTTCCCTTACTGCAATTAATGTTGCTAAGGTTCAACACTGGTTGAAACGCCCTAAGAAAGAAAGAAAGAGGTGCATTCTCTATGGCTGATATTAAAACCATAAACCACAACAAGTTGCTGTTAGATAGATTTATTGACTTGTTCGGTCTAAATCCATACGCCGCAAAAAATAGAAAGTTAATTGATCAACTCATATTTTACGGAACTATGACTGCTTAATTTTGTAACGAAGTATTGATTTATAATATTGTACTTAAACAGCAAGAGTCTTTTAATTCCTCGATTAGTAACCTGTCTGATTTTACAACTTTGACATCTGTTTCTAAACCAAACAATCTGTTTTTTGCCTGCTCATTTTTTGTTTGGACGACAATCTTTAATTCATATTTCTTGCCTTTGCACGACTTTTCCAATTTCTCTATAGAGTCGTCTATGCTCTCATGAGCACTTTGAATTTTCACTGGCACGGGTTTACCCTTCAAATGTTCTTTCAAGAATCCATCTATGCCTGAATTTCGATGCACAGGTACTGCTCCTATGCTTTTTAAAATAGCTAGCTCTTCCTCTGTTTTTTCAAGATATGTTTCAACACCTTTGGCTAGCAGAATAGAATCCGTAATAATCATTTCTTCTAGTCGTTTCTCTGCTAACTCGACAGCATCTTTAGATATATCAATGCCTATATAATCCCTATTCATTGATTTTGCTGCGACACAAGTTGTACCACTCCCACAGAAAGGGTCAATTACTAAATCGCCTTCGTCTGAAGCTATTTTAATAATTTCCTTTAGTAGTAAGACTGGTTTTTGTGTCGGGTAACCAACTCTTTCTTTTGCCTTGGGATTTAGATATGGTATTTCCCAAGTGTCTGATAGAGGAACTCCCTTTTTACCTTTGCCAATTACAACATTTCCGTCCTTGTCGGTCTTATATACAGATTTTCCAGTAACTGTTTTTTGTCGGTCTTGTAAAATCTGATCCACATTAGTAGTGGCTGAGTAATCTGTATAGTATTGATTAAATTTAAAGTCCTTAGTTTTCGAATAAAAATATATATTCTGATGTGAGTTTAATAAGCCTTTTTTAGAATTTGACCATCTTCGATAACTCCATATTATCTCACTTCGGAAATTATCAAAGCCAAAAACTTTATCTAAAGAAACTCGAATATAGTGCGAAGCAACTTTATCACAATGTAAAAATACACTCCCTGTCTTTTTGAGTACACGTTTGCATTCTACAAGGCATGCTTCAATCATTGCAATGTATTCATCTAATGAATCCCAACTGTCACTAAACTCATACTTCTTCTGTTCATCTCTTGTTACAAGCGAGTGTTTTTTCTGAGTAAAAAATGGCGGGTCAAAATAGATTAAATCCACGCTATCAGAATCAAACATAGATAATCTTGCAATACAATTATCATTATAAATACTATTTCGCTTCATCTTTTGGAAATCTTTCATTTGCGATTGAAGTGAGAATTGCTTTAAGGTCATAGCCACTGTATTTGCAGATGAAATCCCAAGCGTCTTCTCCTCCATAATATTGTCCATTAACTCCGTTATAAATCGTCTTTAATGTCTCTTGAATTCTTTTGGCCTGTTCTCTTTCTGGATAATAAAACATTACTCGAATTGGCGTGTATCCGTGTTTTTCAATTGAGCGAACTCTGGTATGTTCCTTTGTTATATGGTCGCCATCTGTAGTGGCATCTCTCCATTTTATCTCAATGGCATTTTTCTCATCTAAGAAATCTATTTCAAAGTTTTTAGGCCTCTGACCAATATTATTTTCTACATAGACCTTGCCTCCATCAACATTTTTAAATTTTAAGCAAAGAGACGCTGCTTCTTCAAGAAAAGAGCCCGCATATTTGTATAAAAAGCGTCCTGTATTTTGATATTCATCTATCAAACGTCCTTCTTCAGTTGCTATCCCAAGAACTCTATATATTAGATAATGAGAGTTATTATCTAACTTCATTTCTGCCTTCCTAACCTTAATTTTATTACTCAGTTCGAAAGAATATTTATCAGCTAAAGCTTTTATTCTATTAATGAGAGATTCTAGCCCCTTACCGGTCTTTATTTCATTTAAGATCTCCTTCTTTTCAATGAGAGTAACTTTGTCTATTAACTCCTTTTTTGACATACCTGTAGCATCAATTTCTTTATCTGTACAATATTCTACAAGTTTTGCTTTGCTCAATTGTTCAACTTTAATCATATCTGAATATATTTTGACCTCAAAGGTAAGGTTTTTTTTATTTTCTAATGAAATTCCTGATCGACTGTCAGGGCGTTGGCGCAGGTAAATCGCTCTTAACCCCAAATCAATTTTTCTCTATATTTATCAGAAAGGGCTGCCTTAGCTCTTTTACTTGGCTTTGAGGCTTTTGTTGAGTTCTCTCTCTCCAGCAGAGCTAGTGCCATTTTGTTGACAACATTGAAATTCTGGGCGCTATTTTCTTTCTTTTTGAGGTTGCGATCTTCATCAAAGATGACATCTAAACTCCAATGTAAATTATTCTCAATGGACCAATGTTGGCGCACTGCTTTGTTGA
>JBKECH010000013.1:0-1930 GCA_047974415.1 Bacteroidales bacterium
TATTAATTGATAATTTAGTTACATCTTTATCTGATTCTGCAACTGAAAAAACGCCGACCGTAAGATCAGAAGCTCCAGCTTCTACTTTCGAATGTTCTCCTGATATACCAACAACGATTTCTCCATTAGTATTGTTAGCTACTGCCTGTACCTCTAACGAAAACTCCTGTCCTCCAAAAGGAGAATAAGTCCCTTCAATACCAACATCTGATATTCTTCCAGCTCCTCCAATCTTACCAGAGGTTAAAGTTATCTTCGCAAAAAATCCAAGCCAATCTCTACCATCAGGATCAATAAATAGTATCGGATTGTTTCCTACGTAGCAATACGGACTATGCGTTGGATATTTCTCCGCTAACGGATCAACCCCATACCAAAGCCCAATCCGTGGATTATAGTATCTAGCCCCATAATAATACAGCCCAGTCTCACTATCATACTCTTTTCCGTTAAACAAGAAAGGCGTATTCCAAACATTATTTCTTTCTTCAAGGAAAACCTCGCCGAAGGGAACATACTCAATGTGCTGCACTACTTCGCCGTCTAAATTAGTTATATATGAGGCACTTTCAAGATGGTCGGGGTGGTAGTAGTACTGCAATTTTTCGTAGGTGTCGCCACCAACAGGAATGGACTTCGTATTCACGTCACCACTTTCGCAACAGAAGCCTGTACCAAACTGTCCGACTGTTTTATATTTACTTGCTGCTGTTAGCATTTTGTGTATGATTAATCATTTACAATTCTCCAAGGCTATTTGCTTTTTATTTGCTATCAATTAACATATTTGGAGTGTTACCCAAGACTGGAGCTTTACCCTTTTTTTGATATTACGTATAACACTCTCTTGTTTGGCACATGCACAAATAAATAAGTTCCAATGGGGTAAGCACTAAAAAAACTATAAAAATTCCCTTTAGTTTTTAAAAAATTTTGCTTTTGAAATTCATCTGAACAATCGCTTTTAGATAAGTTTCCAGAAAAAGCGATGTTAAAATAATAATTTGATTCTGTGGGTTTTATCGGAGTTTCTGTCCAATGGGTCATATGTATGTTTAACAAACTTTCAAAATCAAAAATGCTATCAAATTTAGGGTAATTACCTGTTAAATCTACTTTGATATCATTTTCAATTTCATAACTATAAAAATCATAAGTAGATCCATCAAAAGTTAACCCTATTAAATCTTTATGGCATTTTTGATTAGCTTCAAAAGACTTGTTGCTAAACAAATACTGAGACATACGTTTTCTTTCTAACACATCATCTTTTATAAAATGCAAGTAAGCAATAATACTCACAGTCATCAATGAAACAAAGATTAATCTAACTCTTTTCATTTTTCTGTAGGTACTTTTGCAGCTCCATAGCCATGTATATCGAATGATCTCCCCTCGCCTGAAGGTCTACCTGCCCAAGTAGCAAGATCACGCATAATTCTGCCATCATATGTAAAATCATATCTATCCATTACTAATCCATTAGGACTTACGTTTCGATTGAGATAACCTAATCTAACAGATCCAGTATTTGTATCCAATAAGGTCATATCTAATGTGCCATATACTTGCCCAGTGTTGCTCAAACCCCAAATGAAATTTTTAGAATAATGACCATTGGGGTCGAAATCTTCTGCACTTACTCCTGGTAAATCAATATTAGCCATATTCACATATAATGCTTCTGCAGAACCTCCTTGCCAATGTCTATCTGCGATTTCTTTTGAGAGAATAAAGTCAGGAGAATAATCAATTCTGTTTGGCAAATTATCATAGTGATTAAAGAAGCTCTCAGCATTTCCGTTGTTTAAAAACTTCACAGACTCTTCAAAAGACATATCATCAATGGTATTCCCTTTTCCCATTGCTTCTTCATGAGACATACCCTGTGTAAAATCATCCCTTTTCATTATGATAGCTTCCCCTTGCA
>JBKECH010000169.1:0-2318 GCA_047974415.1 Bacteroidales bacterium
TAAATGGATTAATATTAAAAGCAATTGGTACAAGCGGAAATAATGATTGAGAATTTACTCTTGTTCTTTCAAAGCAACGACGACTACGTAGCAGGCGCAGGATTCTGTTGCGACGATGCTAGCCCACAGCTAAAATCCATTCCTATTGGCGGTGACACCTACGAAAAGTTACAGTATTATTACCATCCCGACCATTTGGGTTCTGCAAGCTACATCACGAACCTAGACGGCGAAGTAGTGCAACACATCGAGTATGTGCCATTTGGCGAAGTCTTCTTGGAAGAAAGAAATAATACTTGGAACACGCCTTTCTTGTTTAATGGAAAAGAGTATGATAGCGAGACTGGGCTGTATTATTATGGGGCAAGGTATTATAATCCGAGAGCATCAATCTTCTACGGTTGCGACCCCTTGATGGAAAACTACCCAAACTGGAGTCCGTATCATTATTGCCACAACAACCCGATTAATTTGGTTGACCCAAGTGGGATGGAGGCGACCAATTACACAACAGAAGAGGGAAAACTGATAACTAGCACAGAGGATGGCACAAATCAAAATATAACTGTCTCCAATGAGCGCTTAGATGAATTTCAGCAAAATGTAGATGCAACGCCTCAAGACAGACAAAACACTATTGGTTGGAACAATTATTGGCGTGATGAATTTGGTGGAGAAATAATTTCCACAGGTGATAATAATTTACTAGATTTGTACCATAAGTACAGCAATGAGGAAGAAGCTTTTGCTAACTTTATGCAGAATCCCTCGCTAAGTACATATGGTAAAACTTTAGGCGCAAGAGTGCTTAATCAAGCAACTAGTGTGGAGAGTTGGTCGGCAGCTGTGGTTTTGTCACCAAGGAGGGGCGTCGCTAAAACGGGAGTTGCAAATTCTAAAGCAATGGGGAATGCTATGGAGCAGGCCTTGGGAATGTCAAGGTCTAAAACTGCAATCAACATTGGTAGCAGAATAAGATTTCCTGACAGATTAGCGAATGGACTACTTGAAGAATCTAAAAATGTTAAACATCTCAATTTTACAGGACAACTAAGAGATTACTTGAAGTACTCTCAAGATAATGGCTTTAAAATGATTTTGCATACTCGTCCAAGTACTACTTTTTCTAAGCCATTGCAGCAATTAATTGATAAGGGAACTGTTATTCACAACAAGGTTCGAGGGTTCTAAATAACTTTAAGTATGGCTGATATAGAAATATTAGAGAAGCGTTGGAATGAATTACTTGCAAACACAGGTAAAGCAAAATCCGAAAAAGAATTAAAAGAATATACAGAAGAAGTTCTATTTCTTGGGAAACAAATAGAATTAGAACGATCAAAGGAGTATCAGGGATTAATTGATGAACTTGCCGATATGGGCATTGAAATAAATTCTATTTGGGATTTAGTTAATACCAAAAGTAAGTATCCTAAGGCTATTCCTATTTTAATGAAATACTTACCACTAGTAAGCTATGTGCGAAATAAAGAAGGAATAGTAAGATCCTTAACCGTTCCTGAAGCGAAGGGTCTTGTAGTGTCATTGTTAGTAAAAGAATATTTACAATTGTCTAATGACAAAGAAAGTCTTAGATGGGCTATTGGGAACGCTGTGAATGCAACAATTACAAAAGGTGAAGTTGAAAATATTTTTCCCATAGTATTGAATAAAGAAAACGGGTTGTCCAGACAAATGTTTGTAGCTGCATTGGGAAAAATAAAGACTGATAATGTGAGAAGCGTATTGCTTCAATTATCTAATGATGATGACAAAGTCATTGGTGATGAAGCAAAAAAAGCGTTAAAGAAAATGACATAAAGAAGCAACCCCTCCATGCCCTAACCGAGCATTACGACCCCGAGCATCCCGACAATCCCATGCGCACCAGCACCTTTGTGGATGGACTGGGCAGGGCTATTCAGGTGAAGAAAGACGGCGTGGTGTATGCGGATGGAAAGAAAGAGGAAGTCAGCATCGTGAGCGGACGAACCCACTTCGATGCCTTTGGCAGGGCAGCTAAGGTTTATCATCCCACCACCACTAAATTAGCTGACTATGCGAAATTTAACACGGAATATGATGATATATCGCCAACTAGCACTACCTTTGATGTCATGGACAGAGCCTTGCAAATAACCATGCCTGATGACAGCATCAAAACCACCAACGCTTACGAGGCGGAGGGTAACTTGCAGAAAGTTACTACCACCGATGCCGAGGGTGGCGAGCAAGCGAGCTACACCAACGGCAGTGGCTTAAATGTGAAGACTGAGCAGCTCAGTGGTCCTAGTGGAACGATTACTACCAACTTTAAA
>JBKECH010000158.1:0-6973 GCA_047974415.1 Bacteroidales bacterium
AAAATATTGCACTCAAACAGTGCAATGTGCGAAACATTCTGCACTCAAACAGTGCAGCACCTGTATTCCTATTCTTGTTCAGGCATCTTCTCAGTCTTCTTTTCTATATCCTTCATAGTAGAATGATTGCTCTATTTTCTTAAAAATAATTGCTCTATTTTCTGTTTCGTTGGTCAGGTTTTCAGCAATCAAGCTGCGCAGTTCTAAATCATTAATCGGACTGCGTTCCTTGGCTTGCTGGTATAGTGTTTTATCGATGAATTACCAATTCGCCACTTTTTGTATATTCTTTTTTAGTATTAAATCGAGCCAAATGCGCATGGATCTGCCGTTGCCTTCCATGAAAGGGTGGGCAATGTTCATCTCTACATATTTGGCTATGATTTGCTCGAATGTGTTTTCGGGCATACGCTCTATTACTGCCAATATTTCTTGTAGATATAGCGCATTAGCAAAGCGAAATCCGCCTTTGGAAATGTTTACTTTACGAATTTCTCTGGCAAACTCAAACAAACCATCAAACAAATACTGATGTATTTGCTGTAACCCCTTGGTTGTTCCTACTTCTATTGTTTTAATATCTCCCGAATCAAACAGTCGATATGCTTTCTCAATACTGGCTTGATCTATTTTTGGCATGGTTTTGGTGTTTTTCTAGGGAAACAGTCCATTCGTAATTTATCAGTCGCTATTAATTGCTCAGATGTAGTGTTTTTTGGGGATTTGGAGAGGAGGGACAGATGTTTGTTCAAAAGGTGGCTTAATAAAAGCTTCTACATCAATCTAAGTATTACTCCTTGCATTTTTCTAAAGAGTATATTTTTTTGCATAGCCTTTGGCCACAATATTGTTTGTAGCAATAGCCTGCCTAAGGTATTTTTTGTGTTTCTGCTAGGGTTTGCTAGCAGTTGTGTGGCAATATTCCTATAGGCTAATGCATAATCTTCGTATCCTCCTTTTAATGCTTTGTTGTAATTACTTCGTAAATAATTAAATATAAATCGTTGTTGTTCTATGGGGAGAATGGAATCTATATTCTCCACACAATCTTTAATGATTATAAGGTTATCTCTAATGCTTTTCTCTGCATTAGCGGACGACTGCATAATAGACCCAGGAACCACATATTGCAAGTAGGTGTAGTGAGTGGTGAAGGCTATTTTGCTCAGGTGTTTTGCCACGAAGAAAGTCCAATGCTCGTCTTCATGAATAATACCTTCTTTGAAATAGAGATTATTTTCAATAATAAAATCTTTTCTGATCAACTTGTTTGTTGCATTAACGGTTATCCGAGGTTCTTTAAAACAGTGTTTTTTTATCCACAAGTGCTTGTCGGCATATTCGGGAAATCCCTTCCCTTCTAGTTCTCTCCAATCATTTTCTAATTTGGGTATTCTACTGGAGTTTCCTTGTACAATCTCTACCTGAGGATATTTATCAACAAGAGACATCATTACTTCAAAACACCTATCGTCAATAACATCATCGCTATCTAGAAAATACAAATATTCTCCTGAGGCATTATCTATCCCAGTGTTTCTAGCTCCCGACAAGCCTTTGTTTTTGGAATGCCTAATTATTTTAAAGTTTATTTCTCCCTGGTATGCATTGATATTTTTTTCTAGTATGCCGTAGCTATTATCTGGCGAACAATCATCAATAAGTAAACATTCTATTCGTTTATTATTGTAGCTTTGAGCCACTACCGAATCAAAACATCGTTCAATGTATGGTTCTACATTATATACGGGTATGATTATGGATACTTTCATAAATTAGTTATTTTGCACTATTAAATTTTCTGCGCCACAGCATGATATTCATATATACATTGGGTACAAATCGTAGTAAGGTTAAGTGCAAGGGGGAAATAGTATTTAGCGTATTAATGTTTTTATAGTACTTGCTTAATTCTTTACTACTCCTTATTTTCTTTACTATTTCTTTAGGCGAGTTGCCTAACAAACACATATTCACAACATAAATGATAGAGGCGGGGATTTTTTTGTTATTGAATAGCTCTACAATTGAATTATGTTCGGAAGATAAGTCCTCCATATATTTTTTTGTCCTAAACATCGCTTCTACGTAGTCAAAATGTGCTAAGCTTCTGGTTGATACTGCCGACACGTGTCCTACTCTGTAATTATACAAGCTTTGATCTATTGATGCTACGGTTTCGCAGTTCATCAATACTTTAAATACAAACTCTTGGTCTTCGCCATATCGGCATCCCTCAACAAATTTCATTTTGTTATCATGTATAATGTCTTTCTTTATGAGACACATCCAAGGTGTTAGTGTTTTGTGTTGGCTTATGATTTCTTTTAATAGGCTTTCCCCTGTTTTATTAGAGTTTGTAGGGGGAATATAATGAACATCTCCATTAGTTGTATTAATCTTACTATATCCGAAATACACCAAATCAACTCCCTCTTGCATTTTTCCGTTCATCCTTTCCAGATACTCGGACGTTACGGTATCATCTGCATCTACAAAGCCCACATATTCCCCTTTTGCATTATCTAACCCCTTATTTCTTGCTGCCGATACACCTGCATTTTCTTGATGAAACACTTTTATGCGATTATCTTTTGCTGCATATTCATCGCATATTTGTGGCGAACTATCTTTACTCCCATCGTTTATGAGTAGTAGCTCGAAGTTGGTATAGGTTTGTGCCAACGCCGAGTCTAAGCATTCTGCTAGATACTTCTCGGTGTTATACACCGGGATTATTATGGAGATTAATGGTGTGTTCATGACTCGCTTAAATTGTTTTTGAGGTAAGCAAATGCGGTTTGTTTGTGTTTTTCTCGCAGAGCATTAAGCTTGGCAAAGTCAATAGGTTTGTTTATCAGTTCATCGGTTAAATCGGTATGTTTGTAAATCAACCTATCTTCTAAGCCGAACATTTTAAGTAGCGAAGTAAATCGGCTTGCTCCTCTATCTTTGTTTGCAATGGCCACGAATGGCTTGTTGAATATAATGGCGAAGACAGTGCCGTGAAAGGAGTCGGTTACTACAAACTGGGCATCTCGAAAGCCTGCTATCCATTTTGAAACTGCTGGGCAGATATACTCTTCTGTTTCTTGTTTCTTGTTTGGATTGAAGTTTTCTTTGGGCATTATTTTTAAGGGGTTTAAGCCTTTTGCTTTTGCTATTTGGTTTATGATGTTTTGCTTATCTTCGCTTTTATCTAGCACGTAGCACTTAAGTATGTTTTGTTGCTCGGTTTTTTCCTCTTCTTCTTCTATAAGCTTTAGGTAGTCTTCCTTGTCGAGCAACATTGTTGGGTCAAGATGGTGTTCTGCCTTTGCACCAAATTCTTTACTGCAAATTTCCACCCCGCTGTCTTCACGTACAGATATACCATTGAATTTTGGGGCTAGTTCCTTACATAACTTTCTTTCTTCTTCCGTGTACTCATCAATATCATCCTTCCCGAATGAAGCGGCGTAACTTATTTTTATGGCTTTGCTGTCTTTCAGGAAGTCTAGGAAATAGGTTCCAATATTGGAGTAGGCTTTGCGCCATACTTGATCGCTTCCTACAACAAAGGCTTCGTAGTTTGGAATTTGCTTTTGGTCGATAAAATTCTCTGAGCGAGATGCAAAAACAGTAGTGTTAATGTTGTTTTCTATAAATCGCTCAGTGTGTTGCGCAATGATTTTATAGTCTTGTTCAGTTAGATACTTGGGTACTACCGGAAGGAATCGTTTTATCCTGAAAATACCTCCCAAAACACTCTTAACCAAAATACGAGGAAGCCGATGAGCTAAGAATGGGGGCTTATTGAACGTTTTTGTGTTTTTGTCGGTAGTTACATCATGCCCCATGTCCTTTAGCACCTTTTGCAGGGCATAGGCTTGGAGCAAACCTCCGTAGTTGGTGTGCAGGGGCTGGGTGAGTATAAGTATTTTCATTTTATGATTTTCTATAGTTGTTAACTAGTTTTTTAATGTAATTACGCACAAATGTTCGTTCTTCCTTAGTTGCTCCTAGAAAATAAACCAATAGGCAGGTTGTTACTCCCGAAAGTAGAATAGATAATATGGGGTGCATATTCATTTTATCCCAAAGGAAAGGTAAGCAAATCAAAATAAGAGTTCCCATTACTAAGACTATTCGGAGCAATACATTCTTTGCAAATAACATTAGATCAAAATTAATAAGTTTTTTTAAGAAAAACAAACGAAAGATTAACGCAACAAGTGATATGGATATGCTCACAATCAATGTAGATTCAGGTTCTCGTCCCAATTTCAAAGCCAAATAGGAAACAGGCAGGTTAAGAATCAGCAAACCTCCTACCACTGATTGGTATACTTTTATTTTGCCCACTGCCTGAACGGCTGTCATTAATGTTCCCGATATGCTATCAATCAATATGCCAATCAATATTAACCGAACAAATACTACAGTATATTCAGGCACTTGCTTCAACCATAACTGCAAAATAAACTCGGTTTCTAAAAAAATGGGTGTTGAAAGAACTAACAGCATAAAATACGACAGTTTGGCTCCTTGAGAAACTAAGCGAAACATATAGTCTTGATTGCCCGAGGCGTAAGATTTTACAATTGGAGGATTCATTGCCATTTGGAAGTTTTGCACAAAACCAATTACAGCTGATTTTACTTGAAAGGCTATTCCTCGCGCAGCATTCACCATAGGACCAAAGAAAATGTTTAAAAGCACATTTACCCCTTGCCCCATCGCTACCACCGCAAAGCTCCCCCAAAGGTTCCAACCAGCATAGCTTGCTAATGTCTTAAATAAAGAGGAGTCCCAAAACCAATGAAATCTAGTTTCTTTAAATTGACGATTGCAATATACGCCATAAATCAAGCGTACTATTATAGAGACTAGAAAAACTAATGCGGCATAGAGCTTTAGTTTGTCGAAGCTGAACCATTGAAGCATGAAGACAATAAGTAGTTTCAAAGCGACTTCAAAGATACTTACATAAGCAAATACTCCCATTCGCTCGTGAGATATAATCAGTGCGTTGTAAGGCACACTAAGCATGCCGACCATCAGGGAAAGTATAGATAACTGATATACCCACATGGCAGCTTCAAAGCGACCGCTAGGAATGACCAATTTGTTCACAACAAACCATAGCCCGACAGTTTCTGCTAAAATGAATATAATTGCGGCAATTACTAAGTGAATGTTAACGCTCATGCCGAACACATTTCGCAGCTGATTTTGGTTGCCTTTGCCTATTTCGAAGGATAAAAAGCGCTGTGTTGCCGCAGACATAGCTCCATTCAAAAAGGTGAACATAGTAACAAATCCTCCCACCACGTTATAAATACCAAAATCTACAACACCCAATACCTCTAACACAACTCTTGATGTGTACAAAGAAACCAATAGCGTTAATATAGTTCTTACATACAAAAGCAAAGTATTCTTAGCTATGCGCTTATTATTCGATTCTGTCATATACCTATTTAAAAAGCATTCGATAAGTTTTACTCAGAAACCGTCTCCCTAATTGTACCACACGCACTTGCAAGCTAATTCTAGTATATTCCTTTACCACCTCAGCAAAATCTTTTTTCACAACCGCATCAAGAAAAGATTCTCGCTTACTCGGTCTAGCAACCGATTTTATTGCGGAAGGATTATATTTTATTGCAGAACAAACATCTACTTTCTGAGATTTAATACCTTCACTCAACTCAGCCATTCGCTCTGACCCGTTATGACTATTCACAAAAATCAACGAAGTTCCTTTGTCATCATCCATTTCGGGCAAGACTTGCTGTACTCCCCAAAAGTCAGCCAAAGTTATATCACTTTGTCTATTTAGAGTTTTAAAATCACAGTTGTAGCAAGATGGGCGTAGGCATAAATCTTTCAAAAAAACTTTCATGTAAATGTTGTCTCCAAAAAATTCTTTAACTGAAGCCTTCGCTTTAAAGTCGAATTTTACATTGTAGTTTTTCCAGCCCTCTGTTTTATCTCGAAATGTAAGCCGACTGATATTTGCATTATTCTTTTGCTGTTGATATTTCACATACCTCCCCCACACCATGGGCGATGGCACTCCATGGCAGATAATATCAACACAAAATAAATTATTGTATTCTTTTCTAAGATAAGCTTTCAGCCCTCCTATTTGGCATGGCGTTCCCGAAAAAAGCACTTGCCTACCTGCCTGTAAAAATTGCTTAGTCTCAGCATAGCAATTGCCTATCTTACTCTGAACATACTTTGAACCCTGGTATTTTTTTATTCCTTCAAGAGTTTCAGTATAACTATGCTCTAGCTCAAACTTCTCATTAAAAGCTGCACCAAAAGCCACTCCTTCCTCTGAAATAACTTGTTTAGCAAGTGCATAGAAAACTCCCCCTGAAGAACTGCTCATTCTTATCTCCTCATCTTGATTAATGCAGGCATAAGCTGTGGGAAAATTATCTATTGAATTGTCCTTAAATATATGACAAACCTTTATGCACTTCTCACAATTAATACAAGCCTCTGATACTTTGGGATACCAAAAGCCTTCCGCATCTGTTTCCATCGAAATGCAATCTACAGGGCAAGAGGTCTTACAAGCATGACAACCTGTACATTTCGCTCTATTGTATTTTTCTATCTTCTCTTGTATCATACCCTATATCTGCCTCTTTATTTTTCCTTCGCTATCCGTTTATTATTTGATTCTGTCATTAACTTTTAAGATTTCTCTATCCAAGATAGGTAGTGTCTTGATGTGTTCACGAAACTGCTTTGCCTGCTGACTATCCTTATCTATAATAATAATTGTCGTATCATTTTATATTATAACTCCACAAAAGTAACAAACCATTCGCAACAGGCAAATGATTTGTTGGCTATTCTTCTTCTTTCCCATCGTGCGTTCCAATAGTTCTCTCACCGAACCAGTCGCAACAACTGTTTTGTGTCGGCAACATCTGTTACTCGCATTTTCCCATCTGCTGCTTGTTTCAGTTGA
>JBKECH010000028.1:0-3537 GCA_047974415.1 Bacteroidales bacterium
ATAATATCAATATCATCCGGCGAATCTACTTCACGCAAGTAAGCACTAATCTTGTCTCTCGATTTTGGGTTATCATTTACTAAGTCGGCAACTTTCAGTATTTTTCCTGTCTTATGACTTTTAATATGCAAAACGCCTGTTGCCTCGTCTTGATATTCCAACTCACCTAGAACATCAATAATATGATTTACCTCCTCGTATTTTTCTTTTGATGATTCGGCAGAGTTTACGCTAGGGATATGCACTATTGTTTTCTGGCTGTCGTCTAACACTTCTGCAAGTGCTGACATTTCTTGCCCTTCGTGTTTTTTGAAATATCGTCCCCTATAAAAGTGATACCCTATTCCCAATGACTTTAAATACTCATAGCCATTTAGCTGTTGATAGTATGTGTAAGTTACCTTAGCAAACTTTGCTTCATCTTCGGGCAACAACACAGGAACACTGTCGCCTCTAAAATACGAACCGGTCATGGCTACAATATGAGCCGATGATTTTGCCATAATTGTTTTTAGCACCTTGCCTAGAATATTATCCCCTTCGGCAGATACATGGTGAAACTCATCAATTGCAACCAATGTATCATCTAGCTTTTTTACGTCTATACCCTCAAATGCAAAGCGTAGTGTTGCATGTGTGCAAACCAATACTTCCTCGTCTGATTCCAAGAAATTGATAAATGCTGTAACTTTGCTCTTTTCCTCGCCCGGAGTACATAGATTATATTTTGGATTAGGATTCCAATCAGCAAAGAAACCATATTTCATAAGTTCAGTAGAACCAAAGGATGCTCCAATTGATTTCTCGGGTACTGCAACAATTACTTTTTTAATTCCCTGATTCTTTAACTTATCTAAGGCAATAAACATCAAAGCTCTTGACTTACCGGATGCAGGCGGAGCTTTTAGCAATAAATATTGAGCAGTTCTACCGGCATAGGCTTTTTCTTGCATTTCTCGCATCCCTAGCTCATTGGTACTTTTGCTCTTTCCTGTTTGCTTATATGTTACATCTACTAAATTTTGCATGACTTCAATTATTTATTATTGCTTTTCAAGCGTTTAATGTCACTTTCTAATTCCTTTAGACTATTTTCTTTTTCTATGGCTTTTAGCTGTGTTTTGTATTTCTCATATTCTTCACCGGATTTGCCTAGAGCCATTTTGTGAGATATTTTTCCTGCATGAGTCAGCAATTCTTTACCGTTCAACTGCAATATGACATTTAGCCTTTCAATCCAATCTTTCATATACATTGGAGTGCGCTGTTGAGCCATCGTTTCTGCAAAAGCGAGATATTGCTCCACCAATAAGCCTAATAGCTTAATCTCATCTTCATTCAGGTAATTCTTTGCAATGCTTACATCCGCTTTATTTATTTTTGGGGGATTTTTGTCATAAGATTGCATTCCCATTAAAGGTAATGAAGCATCAACACGGCGATATACTAATTCAGCTGCTGTATGTTCGCTTATTGCCCAAAGTAATTTGTTTTGAACTACTTTGAAAAATGTTATCGTCTTCTCATCGCTAGGGTCATAATCTATGCTCGTTGCGTATATATCTTTAATCTTTTGGTAAAAGAATTTCTCAGAGATTCGTATCTCTCGAATGCGCTCTTGCAATTCGCTGAAATAATTCATCGAACTTCCGGTTTTGAATCTATCATCATTCAATGCAAAACCCTTTACAATGTATTCTTTAAGACGTTGCGTAGCCCAAATACGGAATTGTGTACCTTGATGCGATTTCACTCTATATCCGACTGAGATTATTACATCAAGATTATAATAGTTGGTAGCATAGTTTTTACCATCAGAGGCAGTTGTCCGGTATTTCCGGACAACTGAATTTTCATACAGTTCCCCTTCTCTAAAAATATTTGCAATGTGTTCGCTGATAGTGCGTTTATCCTTACCAAATAACTGCCCCATCTGACCTTGTGTCAGCCAAACAGTTTCTTCCTCCATACGAACATCTATCTTGATGCTACCTTCTTCGTTTTGATATATTAAAAACTCACTATTCATTATTTCTTACCACCTTTCTCATTAACCATCTTCTCATACATCTTAAACAAATACTCCAACCTCTCAGTATCATTCTTAAAAGGCTGTAAGCGGTAGCATTGCTCAATAGCTTTATCCAATTCTTGATGAGCTTCCAATAATCCTTTTGGCATAGTGTCCGGATTATACAACTGTGCCATTGTTTTCTCAGGGTGTTTGGCACGTTCATCTAGTATATCAAACACATACATATTGAGAGTTTCTTTTTGTTTGGTGTTTATCACCGGGAACGGGAAGGTGTTGTAGCAAAGCTTTGCAGAGTATCTATAATCAGTTTTTAATTTTCCTCCAACATTTCGCACCCAAACCATGTGCATTCGGGAGGTTACTACGGCGAAAAGCCATGGTTCGGCATGGTATATTGCCATTGCCGAGTTTGAAATGATAGTGTCTTTATTCAAAAAACCTATAGGGATGTATTCTCTTCTCTCTGATGATGTGGCAGGAATTATAATTGAGTCTGTTTCTTGGTGAGCTGAAAAGTAAAAATGATTCGGTTTTTTAGCTTTTTCGCGCGTACTTTTTTCTGTACTTTTTATTCGATGAGCTTCAACCTTGCTTAATCTATTTCTAACTTCAACTATTTTATTTGCTTCTTCCAAATCATTATCACTTATCCACAAAACGAATCTTTTATTGCCCCTAATAAAATCAGAACCTCCAACATAGTTCTTAATCCATCTTTTAGCATTAGGATACTCGTCTAGAAATTTATCCTTATCTAGTTCAGAAAACAACAGGTTTCCACCATCATTTGGCATGTTACCAAATCTCATTTCTGGGAAACCAGATATTGAGCTACTTTTACCTTTTACAATTATATTGGGTGCATCAATTAAATATGGATTTATATTTTTTACTTCCGTTTGCACATTATCAGAAAATATATATTTTGCTTTTTTAGATACATTTCTTATACCAACAATTATGACAGTAACCCCTGCATTTCCTTTAGCATTATTAGTCCATTTAAATGATTGGTGAGCAAAACCTATCTCAATGTTTTTATCTAAAATTCTGCTCCATGTAATGTCAACTAGTAAGCCTTGACAAATAGAATTGGTTGAAACAAAAGCACATTTTGCATTTTTGTTCTCAATATAACTAGCACCTTTATAAAACCATGCTGATATATAATCCAAACTCTTGTAGTCTTTTGAAAATACGTATTTCAAATCATCCTTTTGCTCTTTGTTTTGGTTTCTACTCCCCAAATAAGGCGGATTCCCAATAACATAAACCTCCTCACCTTCCACAATCGGACAAACACTCTTCCAATCCACTCTAGTAGCATTGCCTTGCACTATTTGCCCTGCCTTTTTAAGCGGGAGTATTGGCTTAGATTTACCGAAAGGAAGCATCTCTTCAAAGACTTGATTCATCTGGTGCTCAGCAAGCCATAGAGATAAAATTGCCATTTCATGAGCAAAATCGTCTATCTCTATTCCGTAGAACTGCGAGAGCTGAAT
>JBKECH010000164.1:0-11630 GCA_047974415.1 Bacteroidales bacterium
GGAGGCTAATATATTTCGTTTTTCGGCTTCCAAAACCCTCGCTCAGTGTCAAGAACTGAACAAGATGTTTAGAGAGGCAAAGAGCTTTTCCGACTTCGTAAGAAAAGCCGAGCAGCTCGACACCAAGTTCAATAAAACGTGGTTGCAGGCAGAGTACGAAACAGCTCTGCTAACTGCCGAAAGCTCATCCAACTATTACAGGCTCATGTCTAAGCTCGACATCTTTCCATACTGGCAGTATAAAACAGTAGGAGACGAGCATGTGCGTCCGGAACATTGGAAGATGCACAATATTGCTCTTCCTGCCAACGACCCTAGATGGAAAAAGATATTCCCACCAAACGGCTGGAAATGTCGCTGCTATGTAGTGCCTCTCACTAAAGCTGACTTTGAACGTCTTGGCGTTTCACTTGACAAACAAAGAGCTCTTGTTGATGATTTCCTGGAAACCGAGGAGTACCGCACAATGGCGGCACAGGGATGGGGTGTCAATAGGGCAGACCTTAAAGAAGTATTCACGACAAACCAGTTTTATGTACGTAAGTTTCCCGACAAAGCCAACAAAGCACTTGACAAGATGAATGCCCCAAAATGGGGATTAAACGGCGTTTCAAAGGAAATGCAAGACGCTCCCGAACTTGAACTGTATGAGGGAACAGCACAAGAGTTCTACGACAATGCCGAAAAAATAGACGGCAACATAAAACTGACTGATTACAACAATAGAACAGTTTTAATAGAGAAACAAGACTATATCAACCACACAACAGGAAGTAGAGAATATAGAGTTCAATACCTTAACTCAATGCTTGATGTTGTTGCCAATCCTGATGAAATTTGGCTGCAAGGAGTAAACCTCGACCAGTTCGCTCTGATAAAGTACTATAAAAGTAATATTGTTGTGGTTATTTGTAAGGTTGTAGGAGGTAAACTTAATGCTGTGAAAACGTGGTTTCCCCTAAGTCTTAAGAAAAAGGTTATCAATAATTACAGAAGAGGATTATTAATAAAACAAGCCTCACAGAGCAATCCATGAGGCTTTATGTGAATTAAACTTAGCTCGTCTCCAACGTAGACAACGCATCCGCCCCCATCATTCACAAGGTGTTGGCATCCGCTTACCAGATTTGCTAAGTCCTTTGAGTACAAATATATATCAGAAAATGGCAAATACAAAGAAATTGGAGGATTTTATTGCAAACCTCAAACAAAGACAGAAAGCAATCATCCCGGAACTTGTTGCCGAAACAGCAACTGCATTCTTCAAAGAACGCTTTAGCCTAAAGCAAGACCCCGACGGACACGCTTGGCTACCCACTAAAAAGACTGTCAAAAAAGGCTCTTTAATGGTACGTTCCGGCGCACTGGTAAATTCCATCCGTCCAACCGTCATTGATGCTAAAAGGGTAAGAATATCGGCAGGAAACCGAAAAGTACCCTATGCCAGGGTACACAACGAAGGAGGCACTATTAAACGAGACAAAAGGTTCAACTGGGCAGATGCCGACAAAGCAAAGAAGGCTGAAAACACGGAATATATCATAACCATACCTCCACGTACATACATGAAACACAGCCAACGTCTGAACATCAGAATACTAAAACGAATTATTGATAATCTTAATACATAAACACGATGAAAGCACTTTTTGACAAAATAGAAGAACTCCTAAAAACAGTTGAAGGCTTCAACTGGATAGATATTGATTTAGGACAAATGAGTATAGAAAAACCGCCTGTTGCATTCCCCTGCGCACTTTATAGTGCCGATGCCGACAGAAGTGTTGACATTTCCGAAATAGAAGAACTCTGTCATGTCAGCATAGAAGTAAAAATCATAACAGACCCCATGGGCTTGTCCACCAACTCCAAAGCACCAAAATACATCAAAGACAAAGCTAAACTACACCTAGAACTGGCAGACAAGGTTTGGAATACCCTAAAAGGATACAGCGATGAAAATATCTCAGGCATCGCAAGAACCTCGCAGAGAACCACAATCCTTGAAACAGGATACGTCCAGCTATCACAAACCTACACCTCCACATACTCACAAACTAAAGAATAAAAAAAGGGTGGCAAAAAGCCACCCCTTAATCCCTGTGTATGTATATCCTGATATACTAAAATAGCGATTGTTGTCATGTCCTTTTTTTGAAGAACTTGCACGCAATTTGTTTTAGTCTTACGGTTTTATTAGTTCTCTGGTATTCGAACCACAGAAATAAATTCGTTTTGAAAAGTCAATATGATACAAATAATCACACTCTTTACACTTATGCGGCTCGGGCAGTTCGGACAGACCAAGTAATTCATATAGAGTCATATTATTGTCCATTCTTCATCTATTATTATAAATCTAAAGTTAATTGTATCACTTGTTTTTCTTTTCTGTTGTAGTATGGGAAATAAGCCTCTCTCAGCTTTTTTCGTCCTCTGTTTGCGGTCTTTCGTGAACTATCAGCATTCATCTTGCTACCCATTCTCTGCGTGAGTACTGACCGCAATACCCGTATGAAGAATTCACGAAGAAGATGGCAAGCTCGGGCTTGCCATCTTCTTCGTGAGCTTTGTAAATACGTAGTAAACTTTCATAGTATCGTTCCGTTTCTCTCCGCCATCCGCTCCGCCACTCTGATAATGTTCCTGCCTATATCAGTATTAGCATTACAATAGCCGTTTAGCACTCGGCTTACAAAGCCCGTCGAGCAACCGACTTTTTCGGATATCCGTCTCTGGTCGCCCAACTTTAATCTGTCGATAAGGTCATACCGACAATCATATAAACATTCCCTTGCCATAGTTCACCATATTAGATTTATAACTAGGGCTACCAAAGCTCCCAATGCCGTAAAAACGAAGTCCAACACGTCAACCGTACCACGACCGCTCCTGTCCCAGATCCACTCCTTAATAGCTCCAGTTATCATAGCTATACCGAAGCCCCACAATGGTGCAAAAACACCAATTAACAGCGATATAATAAAGCCAACCGCCAAATGCTTCTGCTTGTCCTTTTGCTTAAATACCTGAATAACACTTATCATTCTGTCTATTGTTTTAATTATCTGCCTTATGGCATTGCTCCTGTGAGCGGAATCGAACCGCTCACGAAAACCGTTAGGAGTCCGTTATGAAATCATTACATGAGAAAGTCGTTGTGCAACTCAAACTGCCTTATTGTAACATCCTTAGCTGTGATGCTTACCTCTCCTTGTTCGTTAATCTGCTTAACAAAGGAGCTGATAACCTTGTCCTGAGCCTCTTTACGACTATCGCCAACTCTAGCAACCTTGTGCAAGGGTAGCTCGTAGATGTTTGTTTGTATCTCCATTTTATTTGTATTTAATGTGTTATTATGCCTCTGTCATGCCTAATGGAACCGACACCCATTCGCCCAGCTCATTCTTCTTCTCGGCTCTTACAAATTGCTTGCTTACCTGCGGATTATAGCTTTCTCTGATAATCCTTACACCATCCAAAAAGTCACTGTTACCACTCTCGTCTGCCATCTGTTGTAGCTGTAGAACTTTGCTCGCTTTTAAATTGCCGGCATTATCTCTACTAATCAGCTTTGTAATCGCATTGATAAGCATCTTAGTTTCAGCACTCGTCGCAAGCGATGACAAGTAGTCCTTGACCTTCTGTATCCCTTCGTTTACTGTATCATCATACCCATCTGTAACATGACTGCCCAATATTACACGTATCTGCCCGTCCTTGCTCATAAAGTTGTGGCGACTTGTATCGCTCTTTACCTTATACAGATTATGTTTCATCTCTAGGATAGCCCGAAATTCGCCGTATATCCGCTTTTTCAAGCTCGACAGTTCTCCGCTAAGTTCTTCCAGCAATGGGAATGCTCCTATTACGGCATCGTTCACCATTTCTTTATACACCTTGCGTTCCTGAGCCTTTTGTTGTTCCTGCTCAGCTTCCTTTGCCTTCATCTCTTCGTAGATGGCTTCTTTTTGTTGCTGTGTTAATTCTAATTCGTTCATAACTCCTAATTTTTATCTGTTACTAATCTAGGTCTAACATCTCATCAAGTTTTTGGGGCAGTGCTCCGTCCTTTATCTTCTCAAAAAATAAACACGAAACCATCTCCTTTGCCAAAGCATTGAATACACGCATCATCTCAAGCCGTATGCGTTTATGCTCTATATAATACTTCACCTCCTTGCACTCCTCCGACTTGTTGTGATAAGCCGATCGATAAGCTGTCTCTTCAGCTTGCTCTACTTTGTAGCCGTTACGCTCAAAAAACTCTGTAACATCCTCAGTCTTAAATTCAACCTTTACTTCTAACATATCTGTGTGATTTATAAATTAATAGTCGTTCTAAAATCAGCCTTACTGTTCTCTTTCCTTGCGCTCCTCTAGTTTCGCTAAATGCGACTTGGCATTCAAACACAAGTACCTGTCGTATGTGCTTTTACTTACGAAATACACGTCTTTTATGTACTCCCTATACACATGAGCTTGTGTTACACCCCTTGCTGTTTCTCGCAGTGTAATCTCCTGTATCTCTATTATTTTCTTCAACAGCAACTCAGTCACAATCCCTTTTTTTAGTTCATTATACTTTGTCTCAACAGTTCCTCATCTGTCATATTCATAACCATTTGCAGGTCTGCCGACTTATGCCGAAATGCGTTATATAGCGATGCAAGTTTATGCTCGGGGATAGCATTGAAGTTCTTGCAGCCCGATGCCCGGCATGCTATCGCTTTTATCAATTTTGCATTGCTTTCCCTATTCATCAACTTAAGCCAGTTGCCGATGGCTGCCATAAGTCTTTTGCGCCAGCGGTCGGCAGAGGCATCAGCCTCTTTCACCAATGCTTCCAGAACTACAATCATATCGTCATACATCTGCTCATCGGTCTCTATCAGATCTCTCAAACTACCCGTCATTCCGTCTGTATAATCCCATATAAAACTCCTATGATTCTTTACTCCCAGTTTCTTCATAAATCTGAAAAACTTCTCATGTGTAATCTCTCCTGATTTCATATCCTCTATATTTTTTTGTTGTTAATCATCTAAACGCTTGTACCTGCTCCAAGCCCCAGTATTTCAATGCTCCTTCTTCATACACTATAATGGGTTTGCCTCCACCGTATCTGCTTGTCGGAAATGCCACAAAACCCTCCAGTCTGAATGTTACTCCTGCATCCCTGAATACCTTATTTGCTACACTGCCATCAGGCGATGTGCCTTTCATGTGGCTTATGTAAATGAATATCTTGTCCGGATAGCGTTTCTTCAACATCTTGTAGTCTGAAAATTTCAATTCCATAAACTGAATGCTGTCTATTACCACAAATTGCGCACTTTTGCGAGCATCAAGCCTTGTCTGCATCTCGTCTAGCTCTTCCTTATCCAAGAGCATAAAACTACGCCCTACGTCTTTCATATCCGCCCTGATGATGGCATCCTGCATAGTCTTCGACTTGCCTTCTTCTATGCTGTTGTAATTAACCTTCCCAAACTTTGTCAGATACTTGCTTATCAGCATTGCCAGTGTTGTTTTGCCACTTTTGGGAGGAGCTTGGATAAACCAAGTTCCCGTACGTTCCGGCGTACCTACGGCATCTTTCCACTTGCCGTCAAAGTCAAGCATATTAAACTTACTTGTAAGCACATTGTCTACTGATAATGCTCTTCCCATCTCCTTACAGCTTTGATAGTTCGTTTTCGATCCTGCGCAAACTCGGTAAGCCATCTTCACCCATTGCACCGTTAAGTATCTTCTTGTGGTCTGCATCTTTGGCTGAATTAGCCTTTATTATCGCCATAGCCGTTTTGTCGAGCATCCTGCGCTTGTCGGCACTGTCAACAGGTATAACCTTGCCATATTTCTTTCCAAAGCGACTGAACAGTTCCACATAGCCCACCTTCTCGTGTGCAATGCCCCTGCGCATTCTTGCTTCAAGCCCGTCAGCACCCATCACGTAAAAAGCACAGTTCTCAACGCCGTTCCACAATGCCTTGCACTCCAGTAAAGCATCGTTGTTCAAATCGCCCAGCTCGTCCATAATTATCATAGGATTGTCCAATATCTTGATGTAGAACAACAAGTCCTCATACACATCTACATATCTGCCCGTATGCCCAACGCCAAACTCTTTTGCTATCGCCCTTATAAGCCGTTGCTTGCTCTTAAACTGCGAACAATCCACATACACCACATTCTTATTGCTTCTTGCATACATCCTTGCCGCATAGGTCTTGCCGATGTCCGACAAGTCGCAAAGCATATAACTCACACCTCGCTCTTGGCATATTTCAAGCTGTGTTGTGATATATTCATACACCTCAGTGTTGGCTGTCACCCAAGAACGTCTGTTACCGAGGTTCACACCTAAACGCCTTGCTATGCTAAGCCAGTTTGCATCACTCAAAACTTTGTTCATTTCACCCTTATTAAAGGCTCTAGAATATTGCGAAGCACTGATACCTAAACTCACCGCATACTTCACATCTTTACTGTAATTTGTCCTGCCTTGCCTAACTGCTTCGGCAATCTTCTGCTTTTGCTCCGTGCTTATAATACTTTTGTGTTCCATCGTATGTGTATTTTATAAATTGTTAATGGCTCTGCGTCTCAAATCCTCTGTAACTGTTTCTGTCTCTGTATCTATGGTTAAGTCTGTGTAAGGATTGTCGTTTATCACTTCCAGCTCTGTATTTTCCAGTTCCTGAGTGTCTTCCAGCTCCCTACTTCCAAGTTTAGGAATGTCCGCCTTTCTGTCCTTTATCATCTTGTCGAACTTCGCCAAGCGTTTCGACTGATGAACTATGTTTGCTCTATCCTCGTCGGTACGTTCTATTGCATTTTCATTGTATGCAAATTCTGCCCTGTTCACCGCTTCGCCTAGATATTCGCCGTCTTGATATAAGTACACTTTCTTAACCTCATTTTCGGCATTAGGAAGCCAGTAAGCTGTAACTCTCCTGTTGTTCACTTTAAGGCGTTTCAGTGTTGCATAGTCTGCCAGTTCAAATTCTTCCCCGTTCACCTTCACGTAGTCGCTATTATTGATTGTTGTTGCCGTTTCGTTGCCGATAAACTGATACAAGTACCATTCGGCTATACTTTTCAGTTCCGGATTAACATTTGCCATAAACACCTCCTTGCGTGTCATGCCAGGATATGTCTTTTGCCGTGGATGCAGGGTGTTGTTATGTTTCTCTATATCCGTTAAGTCATCGGCTATTATCGTTTGTGGTTGATATATCGGCTCTATAAAATCACCATCTTTCTTGTTCCTTACCACTCTGTATGCCTCATGCTTTGCGTACCAACGACCACGGCTGTGCCCTGCTTTTTTGCTAGCACCATATTTCAAGGCTTTGATATTATGCTCGGCTCGTTTCTCCGTCGGGCTCTCGCAAAATCTTACAAAACTGAAAGCATCATCTAACCAGTTAAGATCTTTCATCAAGTGTTTTTCAACTTCCAACTCGCCTGGCATCGGCAAGCCAAGTTCAAGAAGCTCAATAAACATATTCCTAAATGCTTCATAAACTGTGTCGTGTGTAGGTTTGCCCACAATGTAGGCAGGACGGAAATAATAACCACTAACCACATCAACTGCTATATATTTATTTATCCAGCTCCTGCAACTCTTGCGGCTCAGTGTCACGTCATCCATACTGATTTTGCTAAGCGAATAACTTCCCACCTTGCGGTTATGCTTAGGTCGTAAGCGATTTACATAATCAAAATTGCCGTTACGGTCAGCATATACTGCTGTATTGTTCAGTACGTCTTTCAAGTAATGTCTAACCGTGCTTTCTGATATTCCTATTACCCTGCCTTTATGTCTAAAGTCTTTCGGTTTGAAGGTCTCGCCCGTATCTTTATCAAACATCTCCCTGTTGCCGCTCACAAACTCCATATACTGCTGATGTACCGTGTTTACAAAGGGATGCTCTTGTGTCCTGAATATTGCCATCAACAATGCTTCCGTACGTGCACTCACCAACCTTGCGCCATCATTGCCAAGGTTCTTGTGTAGCAGCGATTTGTAACCATCCTTTTCAAAAGCACTGAAAGCTCGTTGCAAGCTTCTTGCATTGGTGATTAAAGAGCAAGGAAATTCAGCCTGTTGCTCACCATACCAACGCACAGCACGCTTCCAAAAATCACCCATATTTATGCGCTTACTTGCTCCTTGTCTTGCACGCTCCGCACGCTGTGCATACAAGCCCTTCTGTAATGTCCTCAGCAACGATGCCTTGTTTACATATTCTTCTATCTGCTCAAAACTAAGTTTGTTACCGTCAGGCTTTGTAAAAGCAGTAAAGAACTCTCGAGCCTCCAAGTCTATGACTGCCTCAAAAGGCTTAGGCTGCGAGTTCTTCTCTCCATCAAAACTGCCAAAATACTCCTCTATCAGCCTCCGCACATCAGGGCGCAATATACTTCGTACATCTATAAGAGTATTGCCGTTGAGCCCTCTCTTAACAATGTCCAGATAACCACGTTTAGACATATTTTTATACATATTGATGGTCAATCCTGTTTCGAGCCAGTCATTCACCGTAATACATACTTTATTGTCAACCTTTGTGTACATTACTGTTTTGTGTTTTCTAGTTGTTCCCGGCGAGGACTCAAACCTCGCTGTCTGCCCGTCGGGATAATACTTTACAGCCGTCTGTCTAGGATGCCGAGCTCTTCTACTGAACTTGTGATGTATTCTTCAATCTCGGCAAGCTCTTCATCTTGTTTTGCTTCAATCCATTCGTCGCCAGTAATGCTGTCGCCAAATTCTCCTAGTGCGCTCATTAATTCTTCTATGCGTTGTTTAATCGCCACTATGTGTTGCTTATTTGTTCTGTCAATTTGTTCATAATGATTAATTAATTAAGGACTTGATTTTCCACATATTCTTTGTGCCATTCTTTGCCCTCTGCATAGTTTATCAGGGCGTGCTTTACAAGGAATCCTTTGCCTCGTGTCGCAAGTCGTTCACCCCGTGCTATTTTGCCGACAAATTCAGAGCACACATCATACTCTACCGCTATCTCCTGATAGGGTGAAAGAGGTTTTTTTTTGTTGATGGTCTTTGCTAAATTCATTTTCTTTATCTTTGTTCGATGTTGATGGAACAAAGTAACGTAATATTCTACGTTAAAACAAATAATCACTGTAATATTTTACATTAAAATTATGGGCGCAACGGAAAGGATGGTTGAATACCTTGATTTTAAGGGCATCTCTAAATATAAATTTTGTAAGGAATTAGGCTTGTCTAATAAGTTTCTCGACAATAGTAGCAACATGGGAACTGATAAAGCATGTAAAATATTACATCATTATCCTGATGTCAACCCTACATGGCTACTGACAGGTGAAGGCGAGATGTTAAGGCAGAGTAAGCTAGAGAATGAAACTCTTGTAAAAACAGAGAATAAGCCTGCAACTAAGAATAAAAACCTTATTCCTTTCTACGAAGATGTTAATTCGATGGGAGGAGCACTATCCTCATTTGAAACAGAGACTACAGTGTCAGAACCCAGCTATATGATAGATGCCGGCGATTGGTTTCCAGATGCCACTGCTGCAATTCGCCACTATGGAGACTCGATGATAGAATATCCCAGTGGTTCAATACTAGCACTCCGGAAAGTAAAAGACCCAAGTCTATTGGTGTGGGGAAGAGACTACGTTATAGAAACAAGCGAGTTTAGAGTAACAAAAAAACTACAAGCCTGCAACGACAAGGAGAATATTGTAGCACACAGCACCAATACGGAAACCTACACCGATGGCACTCTCATACACTCACCTATAAAAATTCCAAAAACTGCTATACGGCGTTTATTCCTGGTCTTAGGATGCGTATCCAAATACGACAGCAACGGCGCAGTAGATATTAATACACAATACTAAACATCAAGCATTATGAAAAATCTAATTTTAACAATCACCCTAACTGTTGTATTATTTGCGTGCAAATCAAATAACAATCCTCTTATCAACGGAGATGTCAGCTCCATTAAGGAGAGTGAATACGGTGCTGTCGAGAAATTTGGAGAGGTTATTAAAGGGGGGCTCAATTATGTTCGCTCTTATGAATATGATAAGAATGGCAACCAAACAACATTCATTATATACGATGAAGAGGGTGATGAGACTTATAAATCCACAACGTCATACAAAGACAATGAAGCTACATCTACTTACACTAAACATAGTGTCTATAAAGAGTTTACGGAGCAAAGGACAGTCATCTTTAAAGATGACTACAAAACTGTTTGGCTTTCAGAAAGAAAAGAAGATGAAAAAGCGTCAACAGACACTATCATTTATACGAGAACTAAAAATGGGAAAGAAGCCACGGAGACAACCAAGCACAATGATGGATCTCAATCAATAAGATACATTACGTTTGACGATAAATGGCGCATTATAGAGTTTAAATGGCTTATGGATGGCGTAAATGTACAACAATGGGAACTTAATAAATATCTTGACAATCAACTCATACAAAAAGATGAATTGGACGAAGATACAGGTTTAGTGAGAAATTCAATAACGTACAAATACAAACTTGACGATAAGCAAAATTGGGTGGAATGTATTGAATACGAAGACGACAAAGCAGAAAGAGTAATTGAAAGAACTATCAACTATAGATAATTCTGGCATCAATAATACTTATTGGCATACTTTGTACATAAAATAGCGTCCTACTCATGCAAGTCTGCAAGACACTTAGTACAAGCAAATTTCTGTTTTTGCTGCATAACTTTCGCTTAGCTCTTTATATATTAACCACTTAAGCGCGTCTGCGCCCCGTACTTAAACGGTTAAAAATATGCAAGTGCCCCCTACCTATCCGCAAAAAAGCCCCGTTTTTTGTCCATTTCTTGGAAATATCCCCTTTTAAAACAATCGAATTTACACCTTTGGTGACCCTAAGTTGACCCTAAGTTGACCCTAAGTTGTACTTTTTGTTTTGAAAAAAAATGGCATTATGGATTAATAACCGCTATGTTTTACAATCTCTCTATTTTTCATGCCTTTTTTGCCTATATCCCTTTATTTTAAGCACAATACACCCATTTCACCATAAAGCAAGCATCATCAAAAAAGCCTCAAAAATCGCCTCGTTTATTTCAAAATGTACATTATCCCATTTCTCACTAAACCCCAATAAAATCAAGTAGAAACACACTAAAACACACCCTCTTTTTATACCCTAAAGTTAATCAGATTAAACTTTCTATCCATTTTCAGCCAATTTCACCCTTAAAAATTAAACCGAAATACAAGCAAATTCACCCTCTTGTACAAAGTGTTTTAAAATCAATTTCTCCAAATCTTCCCACAACAAACTATAAACTAATAAATTACCTCATTGTTTTAAATTATCTCTTTTGTACCTTTTGTTTTATGCCCCATAGATACCGCCATTCTCAGGATCTACTCCATCATATCCGGTAATGGTAAACACATTCTGCACAGAGCCGTAAACCCTTAAATCCATAAACTTGAGTTTGTCCTTTGGAATACGATAACCCAAAGTGATATTATCCAGTTTTATGAACGATGCATTTTGTATATACAAATCGCTAACAACCTGATTATCATTGCCACTAATAAACTTGCCA
>JBKECH010000159.1:0-37639 GCA_047974415.1 Bacteroidales bacterium
ACAATCTGATTCGTGAGATTGAATGCACCAATCGGCAGCTAAAAACTGATTTGAATCTGCGCCCCATTTATCATCAGACGGATGCACGCAGCGATGCGCATTTGTTCTTGGGCTTGCTTTCTTATTGGATTGTCAATACCATACGCTTTCAACTCAAACAATCAGGCGACAACGCCTATTGGACAGAAATTGTCAGACGCATGTCAACACAGAAGCTGGTGACTACAGAAGCCATCAATGCCTTGGGCGAGAAAGTAGAGCTAAGGCAGTGCAGCAAACCAACAAAACAAGTAGAACGAATATACTCCACCTTAAAATTTAAACATGCATGCACCATTTAAGAAAATAAAAATCTGTAGGTCACAGCCGCCACCCGAATAATCGCCCAGCCCTACGCTGACTGGGAAAGTGAGTCTGAGAGAGTGAAAGTTGGGCTAAAGCTTGATAAAACGAAGTTTTTGGTGAATCGCTACGGTGAGCGAAACAAAAGCTGGCGAAGCATTTGTTCTGAAGAGACCTAAGTATGTAATAGGTAAGCTGGTGCTTAAGTGTTTGCCTAGTTGTAACAACTCTAGGCAAATACTTCTTGCAGTATTTCCAACGATTTTATTTTGCTTACACCATCGAGATGTATGGAGTAATATTTTACGAGGGCTTGTAGAAGTCTGTTGCGCTCGTTGCGCTCAAGATTTATGTTAGGAGCTTGACCCTTGACAAAAAAACGGCATGCCGTAGCTGACAGTTCAGCATCGAGGAAATTTGAGTGAGAGGGCATTAGTTCAACAAAATTTCCCTCCTGAAAATCCCAGTATACAGTGTTTGTGTCCTTGCTGATATTCAGATCTCCAGGGCGAATACCAAAATGGTCGCATAGTCCGCATAGGAATTCAATGTGAAAATTGGAGTATTTGTCGAGTTCGTCAAAATAGTCCAGAGAGCTTTCGATGTATTGGTATAAGGCATCATCGGGGATGTTGTGTTTTAGGCATTTTTCAAGAAATTCTGCAATGAACAGTGATATTGAGCCTTTCACAACATCGAGGCGTAGGTCAGTGTAAACTTTTGTAAGTCGTATTGTTATAGCCCTCCGCATGCCTTCAGTGCCACTATCCAAATAGCATATTTCCACCTGAGACAAAGGCAACATAGCGCTAAGGACCTTATGCCTATTGTTGCTTTTTGGGATTGCTAATATATAGGATGCACGCCCCTCGTCTTTGGTGTATATGTGGACTATACTGCGGTTGTCACTATATTTAATATGTCCGAGTACTATTCCCTCGCTGATTTTTTTCATTTTGCTTCGGACGCCAAGAAAGTCAGTATCTTTTGTGTGGCCTTCCCTCGGTGGCTAATTTCGTTCTTTGTGTTCTTGTCCATTTCTGCGAAGGTGATATCATAACCTTCGGGTTTAAAGATTGGATCATAGCCAAAGCCACTTTCACCATGTTGCTCTGTCATGATACTACCCCTCACCTCTCCCTCGAATGTGTGTTCTTTGCCGTTGAATACCAAGGCGATGACAGTGACAAAGCGAGCGCTGCGATTGTCGATGTCCACAAGTTTATGTAAGACTAGCTTAATGTTGTCTTCTGCTGATTTCTGCTCGCCTGCATAGCGAGCGGAATATACTCCAGGTTCGCCGTTCAACGCATTTATCTCAAGTCCAGTATCGTCAGCAAAACAATCATATCCGTACTTCTCTTTCACATATCGTGCTTTTTGCAGGGCATTGCCCTCTATTGTTGGCTGAGTCTCTGGGATATCTTCCGAGCATCCTATTTCCGACAAGCTTATAATCTCGATTTTATCTCCGACAATCTGTTGTAATTCACGTAGTTTGTTCGGGTTGTTTGTTGCAAATACTATTTTCATGTGTTTAAAATTCTGCAATAAGCTGTAAGCTATAGGCTTTATGCTTTTGCTGGTTTATTAATCATCCTCCTGTGCGTAGTTAGGCTTATAGCTTACAGTCTATAGCCTACTGCATGAAGGTTTCGTACGTTTGTTTTTATTATTAATTGATAGTCAGCAGTTTGTGAGCCAGAGGTCGTTTCTTTATTTTTCCTTGTTTATAATCCTTCCCCCAACACTCTCTTAAACTCCTCCTTACTCGGCAACACCATCTGATACTTCGTTGCGAATATCTGATTGTTGTCTTTAGGGAGGGTGTAGCGGACTACGGCTTCGTTTTTATCTTTGCCAAGTTCTAACAAGAAATGCTCTAACTTGTCAATGATGCTTTGTTCTAAATCTGATTCTGATTCAGAAAAGCTTTTATCTTCGGACAAACCTAAGAACTCTAATGTTAGCGGTTCTTTTATCGCATCTTCATAACGAGTTATAACTAGCCCCTCCTGTGCTAGCTTCATCACTCCCTCTTTATCTCTACTCAATGCAAGCCTTTCATAGAGCGATGAATTAAATTGTCGCTTCAACTCCTTCAAGCTCCAATTATTATCTGCCGATTCTATTTCATAGAACTTACGCTCATTCTCATTGTCAATTCTCATTAGGAAAAGGTAGTGCGACCAGCTTAGATTGAATTTCGCAGACAGTTTCTGCGGAATTGAAAGAGTGGATGTTTCGTCATTACTCTCAGATGATTGCAAATTTGCAGACACTGTCTGCAAATTTGAGTATGTCAAGTAAAATTGCCTCATGTAGTCTAGATTCCTTCTCGAAAAACCTCGTCCAAATTCACTTGTCAATTTCTTTGACAAATCATTCAATACATCTTTCCCATATTCCGCTTTAGCTTCTCCTCCTTGCTCATCTTCCACAATTAAGCGACCTATCTCAAAATAGGTGTGGGTCATTGTATTGTTGATTGTACGGACTACTTGGGTTCGTGCTATTTGTAGTAGTTCTGCTACTTGGTTGTATAGATTGGTTTGGATGCTCGGCTTAGTCATTTACTATTGGTTTCTAAAATCACGCATAAAATTAAACAAAATATATTGCCAAGGCTTGTTATTGCCGCAAATTTTACAAATAGCCCCGAGGGTCGTATTGTTCTAGCGAGCATAACGCAGATATTGGACTTTAATAGATAGACTCTATTTAACATATTTCCTTAGACTACTGAGGTTTATGATCTTTACTTTTTTTCCTTGCGCTACAATTATCCCCTCTTGGTCGAGCTCTCTAACAGCTCTCGACAATGACGGTCTTGTAACTCCAAATATTGTGGCAAGCGCCTCGTGCGACTCTTTAAGCACTAAATTCATGTTCCCATCGACAATATTGTCGATGAGATACGAAGCGTATTTGCCCTTAATGGTCTGAAAACTAAGAAATTTTATCTTCTGGGATAAGAATTGAGTTCTCGTAGACAAAACCTCTAGATAGTTCTTGAGTATTAACTGGTGAGATTGTAGTAGGCTGAGTAGGTGTATTTTATGGACGAACAGTAGCTCCACGTCGGTTCTCGCAAACACATTTACAGGGAATTTATTATACGCACCAAATATAAAAGCAGGGGCAATGAGGGCAGGAGCGTGGAGCTCGTCAATCTTGAGGCTTCGAGCGTCGGGATCGCTCATTTCGGTTTGCACCGTTCCCTTTGTTAGAAAGTACTGTCCAGCCACTTCGTCCTCCATCAGGGCAATGACGCCCTTAGCCTTGTAGTTTTTAAGTTGGTATGTTATATTACAGTTGATGTTGTTTAATTCAACATCGCTGATATTTTTCAACAACTTATTACCTTTTATTCGCTCAAAAAAATCGCGCACCTTTTCAAATGTTATTTTCTGTTTTCATACTAAGCTCCAGCCATCTGTCTTCTTTGCTCTCTAAGAGCTTGTTTATTTTCTCCAGTTCTTTACTTTTATTTATAATTTCGTCTTGCGACATCTCCAGTTCAAAACTTGTTTCTATCCTTGCTTTCTGTTCGTTTAATTTTTCAATCTCCATTTCTATGGAGTCGAACTCCCTTTGTTCTTTGTAGCTTAGTTTGACGGTCTTTGTCTCTTGTCTTCGACTTTTCGTTTCTGATATTTTCTCGTTCTTATCTTGTGATTTTGCCCCTTGGGCTTTAGTGTCCTCTGCAATCCGAAAATGCGAGTACGAGCCTGCAAAAACTTCGATAAGGGCTTCGCCACGAAACACAAACAATTGATCTACAATCTTGTCCATAAAGTATCGATCGTGCGACACTACAATTATATTGCCTTTAAAATCTTGCAGAAAAGCTTCCAATACATTTATTGTTACAATGTCCAAATCGTTTGTAGGTTCGTCGAGGATAAGAAAATTCGGATTTGTTATAAGTATCGAGCATAAGTACAATCTTTTTCTTTCGCCGCCACTGAGCTTCTCTATGTAGTCATATTGTCTTTTTCTTTCGAACAGAAATTTTTCTAACAAGATCTCTGCGGTGAGGTGCTTCCCTCCTGCCAGTGGCATGTATTCTGCAATTTCGCGTATGGCATCAATCACTCTGTCGCCGTCATTAAAATTTATACCTTGCTGACTGTAGTATCCAAAGCTTACTGTCTCGCCTATCTCCAGCTCTCCACTTGTTGCTTGCAAGGCTCCAGTAAGTAGGTTCAGAAAAGTTGTTTTCCCACTTCCGTTGTTTCCAATGATGCCAATGCGCTCTGCTCTATTAAAATTATAGGAGAAGTTCTTAAGCATTGGTTTATCATCGAAAGCAAAGCTCACATTTTTAAACTCTGCAATCTTTGACCCTAGTCGTTTCATATCGATATTCAGCTCCACGGCAACTTCGTTTCTGCGTGTCGATGCTTGCTCCCTCAATTTCTCAAAATTATCAATTCTGTATTTTGATTTTGATGTTCGAGCTGGAGGTGTCGATCGCATCCAGACAATCTCTGTGCGCATAATATTCTGAGCCTTATCGACTTCCTTCTGTTGCATTGCCAGACGCTCCTCGCGTTTTTCGAGGTAGTAACTGTAATTACCTTTGTATCTGTATATTGTCCTGTCGCTGAGTTCTAGTATCTCGGAGCATGTTCGCTCCAGAAAATAACGGTCGTGGGTAACCATCAGCAAGGTAATATGTTCTTTTATGATGAAATTTTCCAACCATTCTATCATGTCTAAATCTAGGTGGTTGGTAGGTTCGTCGAGGATAAGAAAATCAGGAGTATTGATAAGCTCCATGGCCAAAGCCACTCGTTTTTTTTGACCTCCCGATAGGCTGCCAATTTTCTGTTTCAGATCTGTTATTTTAAGCTGGGTAAGTATTTGTTTAAATCGCAACTCGAAGTCCCAAGCATTAAGTCTGTCCATTTCTTCCATTGCCATTTGGTATGCCTGCTGATTTTCAGGATTCAGAATAGCATCCTCATACTGCTCTACGGCTCTTAGAACAGATGATTGTGCCGAGAACACAGCTTGCGATATAACCATATTTTTATCTAGGTCTATTTCTTGCGATAAGTAGCTTATTCTCAAGTCTTTTTCGTATCTAATGCTGCCAGAATCAGACTCAATCTTACCTGCTATTATGTTCAGTAACGTCGACTTACCTGCGCCATTTTGAGCAATGAGAGCAACCTTTTGCCCTTCTTCTATCACAAAAGACGCATTTTCAATTAAAGACAAATCGCCAAAACTCTTTGTTATTTCATTTACTTCTAAATACGGCATTCTCAAGGATTTTGTTTTGTAACTCTGTTTACAGGACTAACCATTATTGATAGGATTAAACTCAAAAGCAGAGCCCACCAAAAACCGTCGACACCGAAGCCTTTCACAAGATAATCAGCAAGAAGAATTATCGTTGAATTTATTACAAATGTAAACAGCCCCATTGTAACTATAGTTAAAGGTATCGTCAGCCAAAAGATGATGGGCCTGATAATATAGTTAAGCAAAGACATAACTACTGCTACTAGAACTGCCATAAAAAAGGATTCCACGTATATCCCACTAAATAAGCGAGATGCAACTAAGATTACTACGGCGTTTATCAAGCATTTTATTATTGTAAGTTTCATCTGTTTAATATTTTGTTTCTATTGTCCGCACATCACCCAATAGGGCAGGGGAAGCAATTTATCACCACCAATTCATATCTCTTTTTAGCAAGAGTTTAAGAACTCCAAATATAGGCAAAAAAAAGATTTTGGTGTTATTGTAGCATCAAATTATTAAACTAAGCGAGATTATATTCTTTAGATTTTGTATATTTGCTGTCCATCATTGGCATTATTTTATCTCAAATTATGCATTGGAACGCCGTAGCGAGTGCTTCAAGCTCGATAAAACAATATTTTTGGTGAGTAGAGATGCAATGCATTGCGTCTGAATCTAGTATAGCGTTTGTTTTGAAGAGATGGGAGCATGTCGCAGGTTAGCTAATGCATATCCTAGGTTTATAATATCAACCTAGGCAAGTGCGTTTAGAAGATTGTCAAAAACAAAAAACGAAAAGGAATATGATATTACTGTCAATTACAGGTTTATTCAGAGTTGTACTAATATTGGTATTGCTGTATTACGGCATTAAACTATTTGCCAAGTACGTGTTGCCGTCCCTCATAGTGGACGAAAAAGAAAAGCGGGAGCAGGCTGGTGCTGCAAGCACAAAATTTAAACGCACTCAGACCAACAAGCAGATCATCCCTGACAACGAAGGTGAGTATGTTGATTTTGAGGAAGTAGAAGATAAATAAAAATAAAAGATATTATGGCAATTGATTTTAAAAAATTGATTTCACACTGCAAGGAGTATGGCTATGTGTTTCCATCAAGCGAGATATACGATGGGCTAGGGGCTGTTTATGACTATGGGCAGTATGGCGTTGAACTAAAAAACAATATTAAGCGCTATTGGTGGGACTCCATGGTCTTGTTGCACGAGAATGTTGTGGGTATAGACTCTGCCATCTTTATGCATCCGTCCATCTGGAAGGCATCGGGGCATGTCGACGCATTCAACGACCCCCTGATAGACAACAAAGACTCAAAAAAAAGATATCGAGCTGATGTCTTGATAGAAGACCAAATTGCCAAATTTGAAGAAAAAATCGAAAAAGAAGCAGATAAGGCACAGAAACGTTTTGGCGATAAGTTTAATAGAGCCATGTTCCTAGAAACCAATCCGCGAGTACAAGAGTACAAAAGCAAGATTCAGGTGCTACACGACAGGTTTTCGCAAGCGCTGAATGACAATGATTTAGACGAACTTCGGCAGATTATTCTTGACTATGAAATAGTTTGTCCCGTGTCAGGAACAAGAAACTGGACAGAGGTGCGCCAATTCAACCTTATGTTTGCCACCGAGTTTGGTTCTACTGCCGACGGCGCGTCGAAGGTGTTTCTGCGTCCCGAAACAGCACAAGGCATATTTGTAAACTACCTGAACGTGCAGAAAACAGGGAGAATGAAAATACCTTTCGGAATAGCGCAGATAGGCAAGGCTTTTAGAAATGAGATAGTTGCACGGCAGTTTATCTTCAGAATGAGAGAGTTTGAACAAATGGAGATGCAATTTTTTGTAAAGCCTGGAACAGAGCTGGAATGGTTTGATAAATGGAGAAACTCCCGTATGAATTGGCACAAGTCCTTGGGATTTGGCGATGACAACTACCGTTTTCACGAGCACGAAAAACTGGCTCATTATGCCAACGCTGCCGTAGATATTGAATATAAATTCCCCTTTGGGTTCAAGGAAGTTGAAGGAATACACTCGCGCACAGATTTCGACTTGTCGCAGCATCAAAAATATTCAGGTAAAAAGATACAATATTTTGACCCTGAGCTAAATGAAAACTACGTCCCTTATGTGGTGGAAACATCCATAGGAGTAGACAGAATGTTCTTGCAGGTAATTTCGGCATCCTACGAAGAGGAGCAGCTTGAAAAAGAAAGCCGGGTTGTGCTGAAACTCCCCCCCATGCTTGCTCCCATAAAGCTTGCCGTGATGCCACTAGTTAAAAAAGACGGACTTCCAGAGCTGGCACGGAAGCTTATCGACGAGCTTAAGTTCGATTATAGCTGTCAGTATGACGAGAAGGACAGCATCGGAAAGCGATATAGACGCCAAGATGCTATTGGCACCCCTCTCTGTGTAACTGTCGACCATCAATCCTTGGAGGACAATGCTGTGACAATCAGATATAGAGATGATATGCGTCAAGATAGAGTTCCAATCGACTCTTTGCCTTCCATAATTGACAAGCAGGTTAGCATGAAGAACGTACTGAAAAACTTACAGTAATCCCTTAAACCCGAATTATGATTGGAACGTCGTAGCGAGGTCTTCAAGTCCGATGAAACAAGAGCTTTGGTGAACGAAGCGCCACTACGGTGAGGTAGAGACGCAATGCATTGCGTCTAAAACTAACAATGCCTTTGTTTTGAAGAAATTGGAGCATGCAACAGGAGAGCTAATGCATGTTTCGGGATAAAATAAGAATTAGAGGGGCAGATAAAAGCAGCGCTGCTTTTATTTCGCGCTTTGTATAATGCTGATTATCAATTTTCTTGCTTTCGGTTGTTTTGACGCAATCCATAAGGATCTAAAAAACATTGGGATGAAGAATTCTTAGTCGCACCTTAATTTGCATTGATGTTAAGACACAATATACTCATACTATTTTTGGCTTTCGCTTTTTGCCTTCATGCGCAGGTCGAAGACAAAAACTTGGAGCTTGCAAAACGCTACTTTGCCGATGGTGAATATGAAAAAGCTAGCCCATTGCTCCTAACGTCTTACGAAAAATCTAAAGACCTGTCAGTATTGAAATTGTACACTCGCTCTTTGGTGAAAGAAGAGAAATTTGACGGTGCCCAGAGCTCTTTGAAAAGACTATCTAGAAAGAATAAAGCCAATATTTATTATTTCCATTATTTGAATGGTTTTATAAACAAAGCTGACGACAAGGCAGATAGGGCAGAGGAGGACTTCAAGAATGCATGGACAAGCCTACCCGACAATCCTGCTATATATCAATTTTTAGGCGACGAGCTGATAGACATTAAAGAATATGAGCTTGCAAGCCTTGTGTTGGAAGCTGGCAAGGAAAAGTACCCCGAGCATGATTTTAGCGAATCGTTGGGAATGATATATATGCATCTAAAGCAATATAACAAGCTGATAGAGCAGTATTTAACCTATGTGGATGGAGGGGAGCGAAACCTGTACATAGCGCAGCATTATTTTAGATATGCATTTAATTTCGACGATGATGGCTCGCTACTAGAAAGCACTAGGGTATCTCTGATGAAGCGCATACAGAGCCGAGGAAGCAACACTGCTTATACGAGAATGCTAATATGGATTTACGAGCAACAAAAGAACTATGCAGCAGCTCTAAAGCAGTCTATCGCGCTGTGCAAGCGCATTAATAAACACCAAAATGTAGCGCTCTTGCTGACACAGAATGCCGAAAAGGCAGAGGACTACAAAACAGCATTGGAAGGCTACGATTATTTAGAGTCCTTGGGAGACCGAAACCCCTATTATGCTTTGGTAATGGAGGCAAAAGGTAACATGTCGTATAACATGTTCATGAAAGAAGGTATATACACGGGCGAAGCATACGAAAAATGTCGACAGCGAATGGCAGTGTCGCTAGAAACAGTCTCTTTCTTAGGTAGAAATCCGACCCTGCTAAAAAACTATTCTCACCTATTGGCTTTCTATGGGAAGGATACAGACAAAGCGATAAGCTTGCTGGAAAAAGGCATAAACTACCCCAGCTACAACCTTGCTCAGAGGTCTATGTTGCAGTTGGAACTGGCCGATATATATCTGTATCTGAATGAGATGTGGGACGCTTTGTTACTATACTCTAGGATTATTGAGAATAACAAAGACAACAGTATTGGCGACCTGACGAAGTTTAAAAAAGCAAAACTAAGCTACTTTATGGGAAACTTCGAATATGCCAAAGGGCAGTTAGACGTAATAAAAGCGGCAACGTCAAAGCTAACGTCTAACGATGGATTTGTGATGTCACTACTAATTGGCAACAATTTGGAGGGGGGGCTAGATAACAAGCCTTTGCAACTATTCTCAAAGGTGGATTTGTATATGTTCCGTAATCAGCTCGATAGTGCAAGGATGACCATCGATTCCATCCTGTCGGAATATGGATTTAGCACTCTGGCGGACGATGCTCTGGCAAGAAAAGCTGACATTTGCAATGCCCAGAAGAAGTATTCTGACGAAGCAGAAATATTGCACGAGCTCATTACTAATTACTCTAACTCAGAGAATATTGATAAGTATATTTTTCAGTTGGCAGAACTGTACGATTTCAAGCTAAATGAAAAGACGAAGGCAAAAAAGTTATATAAGACGATAGTGCTGGAGCACTCCAATAGCATACATGCAATTGTGGCACGAATGAGGTACAACTCCTCGGTAAAACCTGACGAGAGCTAGTTACACGTCATTTTTTATCCTGCTACTTGTGTCGTTCGGGGCTGGGTTCGTACTCTCCTCTAGATTCTCGTTTGGCTTGGCATCTTTCTCAAACATCGACCTTATGACCATCACTGCGCCAGCAGATAACAAGGTGATAGCCATGCCTTTTCTAAACTTCCTATTACTCATTAACGATTTAGAATATTTCAATGCAAGCTTCGACAAGCCAAAAGCATTTGCTTTGAGCAAATCAGAAACTAAAGAACCTTTTAGGTAAGACGACAAGTCGTTGGTGGCGTGGCCTTCTTTGGATGTACCCACCTTCTCGCCTCCCGAACTGGCCAGTCCGAGTTCGGCTTTTAGCCTAGCTATTTCTTCTTTGAGTTCCGCAGTGTTACTTATCCTCTTCTGATTCTTCATTGTCTAATATTCTTAATGACTCGGAGACTAGAATGGACCTGATTTTTTTCTCTAATATTGTGCGCCTACTCAGTACCATTATAAGGAGAACAATGAGGTGTGCGGATGCAACCACCAGAAATCCAAGCATATTGTCATCCATAAGTTTCCCTACCCATAGGCTTAAACCAATGGCAAACAGTAAGTAAGTCGGCAGAAACAAAAGTAATATTAAAAGGATGACAATTCCCCGCGAAGCTATTTTTGAAAAATAACTTACCCCCTGCAATTGCAGGAGTCTAATCCTATTATTTATGTATTGATTTATTTTATTCAGCATGAGTAAATTAAGTGTCTGCACATAAAGTCTGAAGCTCGAAAGTTAAGAGTTTAAACTTGCTCAGCATCATCGTGAGAATCAATGTTTTGTTTAAGTTCATTGATTTTTCTGTTCACCTCTTCAAGTTTCTTGTCCAGTTCGTCTTTTAGGTGCTTAGCTTTGTCGCCAATTTTTCTTCTTGTGTCCTCCCCTTTTTCAGGAGCTAATATTATTCCAGCCACGAAGCCCAAAGCAGCTCCAGCAATAATACCTACCAATGCCGATGATGAATTGTTCATGTTTTCAAATTTAAAATTATCCGCTAATTTAAGAAAAAATAATGAGAGCGCAAGTTTTTAAGTGAAAAAGTAGGGGCGAAATCTGTTTATATCAGAATATGATTAGAACGCCGTAGCAGAAGGACTAATGCATATACTGAGTTAATGTAACATCTTTCAGTATATCAGTATAATTAGAAGAGATCTTATTTCTTTGAGGTGTTTGTCCCTATGTGTTCGTCCCCGACGAGGAACGATAAAAATAATAGACATCCAAACATATTAAAAATTATTACCTTTGCACATCAAAAAAAGGAGACAATTTGAGTGATATGCAAAAAGTTTCAAAACAAAAATCCCTAGAAATAGAGATTGCAAAGATAAAAAAAGTAGGCAAAACAATTGGCTTTGTTCCCACCATGGGGGCCTTACACGACGGGCATTTATCCCTCGTTCGAGAGTGTAAAAGAAAGTGCGATGTGAGCGTGATAAGTGTCTACGTCAACCCAACTCAGTTCAACGACAAAGCAGACCTTGCTAACTATCCGAGGGATATTGATGCCGACATGGCAAAGCTAGACTCTATTGGAGGTGTCGATTTCGTGTATACCCCCATAGATGAAGAATTATATCCTGACCAAAAGCTACTTGATTTTGATATAGGGTATTATGACACAATTATGGAAGGTGCCAACAGACCTGGGCATTTCATCGGCGTAATTACCGTTGTAGACAAACTTTTCAATATCGTAAAGCCCGACTATGCTTTTTTTGGAGAAAAAGACTACCAACAGCTAGCCATAATAAGAAACATGAGCAAGGCTATTCATGAAAACATTATAATTGAGGCTTGTGCGACATTAAGAGAAAAGAGTGGACTTGCAATGAGCTCGCGCAATGAGCTACTTAGCCAAGAAGAGAGGACAGAGGCGGCCAATATTTATAGATGTCTCAAGTCGACTGTAGGTAGAATTGATTGTTTTAAGAGTGTCAGTGAATTAAAAGAATACGTTGTGAACGAAATCGATAGCTATAGCTCCTTGCGAACGGAATATTTTGAAATTGCGCATAGCGACAGCTTACGAAACACGCAATCTATGAACGAACTGAGTACATCCAGAGCTTTCATCGCCGTAAGATGTGGCAAGGTCAGGCTGATAGACAATATATCATTCAATTAGAGTCCATCTATGAAGTCAAGTATATGCGCTATACCAAGGTTTAGGATTTAAGGCTTGTTACAATAGTGTCGCTCTTTCAGTGCTGGGAGCAAAGTTGTTAATAATCAGACGTTAATGATTAATGTCGGGACTCGGCTTCTAGTTCAGAATCCCGAGTTTATGGATAAAACATAATTAAAACAAATAAACAGTATGTATATAGAAGTTTGCAAGTCAAAGATACACAAAGTCGTGGTGACAGAAGCTAATCTGAACTATGTGGGAAGCATTACTATTGACGAAGAGCTGATGGATGCTGCCAATATAATTGAAAATGAGAAAGTTCAGATTGTTAATGTTAATAATGGCGAGAGGTTAGAGACCTATGTAATAAAGGGCAAGCGAGGCTCGGGGGTGATTTGCCTAAACGGACCTGCTGCTCGCAGAGTGCAAGTTGGCGATGTGGTGATAATAATTTCCTATGGATTGCTAGATTTTGAAGAAGCAAAAAAACATAAACCCACGCTTATTTTTCCCGATACCACAAACAATAGATTATTGTCCTAGTTCGGATTGCTATGTGCCAGCTTTTTACTTCCTCTCGGAGCTATAGTGTCTCCCTCTGAGGGTAATTCACCGTTAACAATTAATATTGGGGCTTGAGTTGCACGCATTTCTCAAGGAAAAATCAAATGAATTAAAAATAATCATTTATTTTTTTTGTTGCTTTATAAAATATTCCTATCTTTGCACTGCTATTTAAGTAAAACAGTGGGGTGCCATAGCTCAGTTGGTAGAGCAAAGGACTGAAAATCCTTGTGTCCCTGGTTCGATTCCAGGTGGCACCACAAAAAAAATAATCTACATAAGTCCTTGGGTTCTAGGTGAATTCAGGGACTTTAGTTTGTCTAGTAGGCGTAAAATAGCGCTTTTAACCCGAAACATGCATTAACTCATCTACTGTGTGCTCCAATCTCTTCGGAGCAAATGTTTCGCTGGCTTTTGTTTCGCTTGTCGTAGCGGTGCTACGCTTTGTTCTTCAAAACCCTTGTTTATCGAGCATGAAGCTCCTGCTACGGCGATCCAATAAAATCTGCAGTAATATCGCTGTCTCAATTATGGTGACAGAGGGACGCGCTATTAGTTTCAGTGCGCGTTTTGGATGAAATACTATTTTTTTTCGAAGTCTTCAATGCTACTGCGCTTACTTACCAGATAGTCTATATCGTCGAAGCCATTTAATAAGCATTCCTTCTTGTATGTGTTTATATCAAATATTTCACATTCCCCAGTGTTGTTGTTTGTTATGCTTTGGGTTTCCAAATCTATAGAAAACGTAGAGTTTGTGTCGTTCTCTATGGTTTCAAGCATGCTGTCGGCAAATTTTTCCGATACCACAACAGGAAGAAGTCCATTGTTTAGTGCATTGTTCTTGAAAATGTCGGCAAAATAGCTGGACACTACAGCCCTAAAACCATAATCGTATATTGACCAAGCTGCGTGTTCTCGACTTGAACCGCAACCAAAATTTTTGCCTCCTATTAGAATTTTGCCACTGTACTTATTGTTGTTCAGAGGGAAGTTATTTATCGGCTGATTGTCGGTATTGTATCTCCAGTCTCTGAAGAGATTGTCGCCAAAGCCCTTTCTTTCAGTGGCTTTCAAGAATCGAGCGGGTATTATTTGGTCGGTGTCTACATTGTCAATATTTAGTGGCACTGCCGAGGACTCCAATTTATTGAATTTATCTATTGCCATGATATCTGTTTTTAATTAAAGTTTTGAGGGTTTGCAATTTTACCGCTTACTGCACACGCGGCAGCAGTGTATGGGCTGGCGAGCAAGGTTCTTGAGTTGGGACCTTGTCGCCCTTCAAAGTTTCGGTTGCTTGTAGATACTGAATATTTACTTGCAGGGATTTTGTCGTCATTCATGGCAAGGCATGCAGAGCACCCTGGCTGACGTAGCGTAAAGCCAGCTTCCTCCAGTATATTGTCAAGTCCTTCTTCTGTAATTTGTCGTTCGACTGATTTGGAGCCAGGAACTAGCCATGCGGTTATGTTGTCAGCTTTTTTCTTGCCTTCTACAAATTCGGCAAAAGCTCTAAAATCTTCAATCCTTCCGTTTGTGCAGCTCCCTAGAAATACATAATCCACTGGCTTGCCTTCTAGTTTGTCGCCATATTGGAAGTTCATGTAAGCAAGAGACTTCTCAAAAGAAATTACATCTTTGGAGTTTACCTTTTCTGGAATGTTGTTGTCTATGCTGATGCCTAATCCTGGATTAGTGCCGAAAGTAATCATCGGTTTGATGTCTTTAGCCTTGAATATTACCTCCTTGTCGTATACAGCATTAGTATCAGAGGGTAGTTTTCTCCATTTTGCAATGGCTTCATTCCAGTCTGCGCCTTGTGGTGCATGCTTTCTATCTTTAAGATAAGCAAATGTAGTTTCGTCGGGGGCGATGATACCTCCTCTTGCTCCGCATTCTATGCTCATGTTGCAGAGAGTCATGCGCCCCTCCATGCTTAATGCTTTTATAGTATCGCCAGAAAACTCAATAAAATAGCCTGTTGCACCACCAGTTGTTAGTTTTGATATTACATAAAGCGCAATGTCTTTTGCTGTTACGAACTTGCCAAGTTTGCCGTTTATCTCGATGCGCATGGTTTTGGGTTTTGGTTGCAAAATACATTGTGTGGCAAGCACCATCTCTACCTCGCTCGTGCCAATTCCAAATGACACACAGCCGAAGGCTCCGTGGGTAGAAGTGTGGCTGTCGCCACAAACAATTGTCATGCCAGGTTGGGTATATCCGAGTTCAGGACCTATAACGTGCACTATTCCATGTTCCTCATTGCCTAGCCCCTTGTATTCAATGCCGTATTCCTTGCAGTTGTTTTCGAGGGTTTCTACTTGGTCTCGTGATAGGAGGTCTGCTATGGGTTTATCTTGTCCTATTGTCGGGACGTTGTGGTCGGGTGTTGCAGTAGTTTTTGTAGGGCGAGCGACTGTAAGGCCTCTCTTTTTGAGTCCTAGAAATGCTACAGGACTAGTTACTTCGTGAATAAAATGACGATCTATGTAAACTATTTCAGGTCCGTCTTTAATGCTTTCGACAACGTGAGTATCCCAGACCTTGTCGAATAATGTTTTTTGTTCCAATTCTATTTATTTTATGGGTTAATTTTATTATCTGTTTAGTCTATCGGCAGCTTGTTGAAAGCATCAATAAATGCCTCGACAGAGGCAGTTACTATATCGGTGTTTGCACCGAAGCCATGATAGATCATGCCTTCGTGTTCAACCTGCATATGTACCTTCCCAATATCGTCACTGCCTCTTGTAATTGCCTGAATAAGAAATTCCTCAAGGTTAATTTTTCTATTTACAATGTTCTTAACAGCCCTTAGAGCAGCATCGACAGGACCGTTTCCTTCAGCAGATTCAAAAAAGGTCTCGCCTGCTATGTTTAGCTTCACGGTTGCGGTTGGCAAGACGCCTTTGCCAGAGATGGTTTGTAGGAATACTAATTTAATACGTGCGTCTTTAGTCTTCAGTGTTCCTGCAATGGACGCAAGGTCTTCGTCCTTGATTTCTTTCTTTTTGTCGGCAAGGTCGAGAAACTTGTCGTATAGCTCGTCTATATTGCTGTTTTTTAGGTTGTAACCAAGAGTTTCGAGGCGATGCTTTAGGGCAGCTCTGCCACTTCTTGCCGTCAACACTATTGAAGACTCGCTTATCCCAACATCCTTTGGGTCGATAATCTCGTAGTTCTCTCTATTTTTCAGTACTCCGTCTTGATGTATTCCCGACGAATGGGCAAAAGCATTGCGCCCGACTATAGCTTTGTTTGGCTGAATAGGCATATTCATAAGTGTTGAGACAAGACGACTAGTTTTGAATATGCTTTGTGTTTTGATATTGGTTTCTATTTGCATAACCTTTTCCCTGCTTTTTAGTGTCATGACCACTTCTTCGAGCGAGGTGTTGCCAGCTCTTTCGCCAATGCCGTTTATTGTAACTTCTGCTTGTCTTGCTCCGTTAATGATGCCACTGATGGTATTGGCTGTCGCCATTCCTAAATCATTATGGCAGTGCGTTGATAATATGGCATTGTGTACCCCTTTGACATTGTCTATTAGGTATTTAATCTTTGCGCCAAACTCCTGAGGTAGGCAGTAGCCTGTTGTGTCGGGGATGTTTATCACTGTTGCTCCTGCTTTTATTACAGCTTCTACTACCCGTGCCAGATATTCGTTGTCGGAGCGACCTGCATCTTCGGCGTAGAACTCCACGTCTTCAACGTACCTCTTTGCGTACTTTACGGCTCTAACGGCGCGTTCAAGTATTTCGTCTTCGTTGGAGTTGAGTTTGTGTTTGATGTGATATGGTGATGTGCCTATTCCTGTGTGTATTCTGCCTTTCTTGGCGAACTTGAGGGCTTCGGCAGCAGCATCAATATCCTTCTCAACGGCTCGTGTTAATGCGCAGATGGTTGGCCACGTTACAGCTTTAGAAATTTCCACCACCGATTTAAAATCTCCAGGACTAGAAACAGGGAATCCAGCCTCTATTACGTCAACACCCAGATGTTCAAGTGCTTTTGCCACTTCAATTTTTTCAATTGTGTTTAACTGGCAGCCTGGGACTTGCTCGCCATCTCTTAGGGTTGTGTCGAAAATGTACAATCTGTCGCTCATAACTATTATTATTTATTCTAATTAAAAATGCCATCCTCGTTCGAGAATGGCATTCTATGTTTTATCGCAGTTTAATATACATCATGCCATTCTTACTGTGTAAATCAGCAGTAGTACGAGCTCTAGTGTATGCAAAAATGCAGTATTCATTATTATTATCTGTTATTTCGATGCAAATATGGCAATAATTATTATAAAAACAAATTATTTAGATGGTTATTTTGTGAGAATAATAAATGGGTTGGCTTGCTAATTGTTTAGATGTTGTCATATCAGGACTTTAGGTGATGTCTTGTGTGTTTCTGTTTTTCGATGATGCTTCTATTTTAGGGTGTTACTTACAATCTTTGATTTATAGTCAACGTTTTCTGACATTTGTAGCCGTAGAAATAAAGTCTAAAATAGGAGTTAGCATAATGATCGAATATATGCATTAGCTGACCTGATGCGTGCTCCAATCTCTTCAAAACAAGCACTTCGCTGGCTTTTGTTTTGCTTACCGTGGCGGTGCTGCGCTTTGTTCGCCAAAACCCTTGTTTTATTGAGTTTGAAATACTCGCTACGGCGTTCCAGTGTAAAATCTGAGTTAATAGAATTAAGTTTTGAATTGCAACTGCGCTAATGCTTAATAGAGTATTGGAATTATAAAATCGGCACTTGAAAACGTTATAATCTTATGTCAAAAATTGATGGTGATAAATTTGGTAGTTGATTTATCGGGATTTTACAAGGGTCTTAAAATCTAACTCTATATTTAACTATAACAGGGTTGTCGTCTTCTTTCAGATTGGAAACTAAATTACTAATTTTAGGATGTATCTTCTTGTTAGACGCAAGCAATTTCTCGTACTGCTCTAGTATCTGAAAAGGATATAGATAAGAAATAAAGTGTTCATTTGAGCATCCAACGACTATTCCAGGTAATATCATTTCGGAATTGTCATAAGTATAATCAAATTCACTGCCACATAAAAGTCTTTCATTGCTCCTATCATAATAATAAAGGCTTGCTTTATTATTAAAAAAGTATTGAAAATAGCAGTGCAATTCAGTCTCATAAAAAAACAATGCTTTTAAAATCTGGATGCCTACTTCGTCCATTTTATATTTATCATCGCTAAAACGATGACAATATCGTGCTATTACCTCAGTATCTTTTAATTCGTAAATTGAATCATTTGCAGCAGGGTTGTAAAATACTTTTTCTCCCGAAAATGAAAATACATGACCAAAGTGCTTACCGTACAACTCTTTGGGAATAACAAAATATTGGTCAGATTTATTGTTGTAATATTTTAGTAGTTCATATTGAGTGCCAGAACTTTTCCTAGGTAAGGAAGTAGTTCTTGAAAAGTAGTAAGCTTCTCCTGTATTTGCCATGTAGGTAGGTCTAAAGGTTTTAATAAATGATGGAATTTCAGAAGTGCTAATATACTCTCCCTTTATATTGTACTTAATAAAATTATTGTATGCGTTCTTTATGCCATGCAAATAACCATTATTTATACTACTTGCTACTAAAAAAGAATACTCCCCAGGGCCATTACCAATACTTCCAATGCTATTTATGTACTTGCCATCCATATTAAATCGTAACGGAGTGTTTAGTGTTAATTCATCCATCACAATAATGTTGTCTTTATAAAAATGCCATTTTGGTTCTGGACCTACCAAACACACACTGTCAGTTTCAAGCGGAATATAAGTAACATCATAAAAAAAATTACTAGGTAACTCCAGCCTTTTTTCCCGTTCTGTTTTTTTTGGGATATGAATAGTTACAACATCAACTCCGGTTCTAGCCTTTGTATTTTTGTTTTCATGTGGTTTCTGCTGGCAGTTTAACAACAAAAGGCTTAATAAGGCTAGTTGTATAAGTTTACTCATATGTTTATGTAATACTAGAAACAATTACTTTTCTTATTTGAGTAATTAACAATCAGGACTTCTCTTGCCACAATTAACATTGTTTGGCCAGTCGCAAGTAAATGCCTCATCATTGAAAAGCAAGCCTTCTGAACAATGTCCAATAAACCAATTTTGACCGTCTGGGGAAAGTAGGTATGACGCACAACATTTAGAATGAGCTCTAATAAAAGCTATGTTTTTTTGTCGACCTGTAAACGACAATGCTATAAAAGCAATCGAGACTAATGATACTTTGATAATATTCTTCATTTTTTATAATTTAATTAAGGTTATGATGTAACAGCTCCTTTTACTGTAAGGGTGTATCTTTCTATATTGTCATTTGCAATTACAGAAATATTTTTTTGAAAAACACCGTCTTCGCTTCTTGGAGCAAATGTGATTTCTATCGCTCTCGATTTTCCTGGCATTATTGGAGATTTACCCCATTTGTTAGTTGTACAACTGCATGAAGTAATAATATCATGAATAATTGGTGGAGTATCTCCAAAATTAGTACAAGTAAACGTACAAATAGCATCTTTTCTAGGGGAGATTTCACTGAAATCATGTCCTATTTTATCAAAAAAGAGAACATGATTTTGGGTGGTTTCTGTTATTGTGTGATTAATAATTTGCTTTAATTCACGAATAGGTTCGGCATATATATAGTAAGGTTCTAAAGAATTAAATTTTAATGCCTTTTCTGCATATAGTTTAGCTTTAACTGAGTCTCTACTTGCTTGATATATTTTACTGATTAAGTATAGATTGCAGAAATATGGCTCGATATTTAAAGAGCTAAGAGCATAGTTTAAGGCTGTATTTAAACTATCAACAATGTAATTATTTCTAATTATATTATAGCTCTTTAGTGTATTATTATAAACCTGATAGGCTAAACTATCTTTTACGTGTAGATTAATTCTGTAGTTGTCAGTTATTTTGGTTTCTATGCCATTCTGTATTTTATCTAAAAAATCATTTACAGTCGTATAACCTTCAAATAAATATTGAATCTCTCCTTTGGGATTAAATACAATGAATGAGGGAAATCCATGTATTTCAAGGATGTGGGACAAATAATAATTCTCGGGTTTGCTACAATCAATTTTATTAATTATATATTTGTCATTCATTAAGTCGGCTACATTATTATTAGAAAAAACATTTTCCGAAAAAATGGAACATAAGCTACAGTCATCATAGCCTAGTAACACAAAAGTGCACTTGTTTTCTTCTTTAGCTTTTAAGAGTGCTTCTTCAAGTGACACCTCTAAGACTTTAATTCTAATTGATTTTTTACATCCTGATTGTAGAATCGCAAGTAATATTATTGTTGATAGAATTTTTGTCATTATTGTGTTTTTAATTCAGCTTTTGCAAGAGAGTTAACTTTCTTATTAAAATTAAAAAGCACAACGCATGTTTCGCAGTTCTCTGAAAATCAGCATTTTGCGCTTTTTATTTAAAACGAAAAAACACTTACAGCACAAATATACGACAATACTTTAGAAATAAAAAACTTTTCTCCCTAATTCCGCCAGTTTCCTCACCTATTTTAGAGACTGTTTATAATGAAGGGAGTTTGAGGGGCGAACCTATGTGTTTGCCTCTCTTGGCAAGATTGCATTTTTCATTGATATTCCAATAAAATATATTATCTTTGCGCTCGAATAAGAAGCAGAATATTAATTAGCAATCTCTTACACTTGTTTTAGGAGTTGTAATATTGCACAAACAAACACAAAATGTCGCAAGAGTTAATCAAATTGGTAGAAGATTCTTTCACCAACGAGGTAAAAGAGCATCCATCTTTTGGAGCAGGTGATACCATTACTGTTCATTACAAGATTAAAGAGGGTAATAAGGAAAGGGTTCAGAACTTCCGAGGTGTTGTGATTCAGGTTAAAGGAACATCATTGGCGAATCGTACATTTACTGTACGTAAAATGTCGGGAGGAATCGGAGTTGAGAGGATCTTTCCTATAAGCTCGCCATTTATCGAACAAGTGGAAATACATAAGCACGGGAAGGTGCGTAGGAAGAGAATTTACTACTTCAGGCAACTTACTGGTAAGAAAGCAAGGATAAAAGAAAAAAGATACGTTCCTACAAAGGACACAAAGAAATAAATAAGAGGGAGCTCAGTGGGGCTCTTTTTTTTGTGCATAATTTTATGTGTGTGGATAGGTGTAATGCTGAAAAATGTGTACCTTTAAACTGTAAAATTACTATATAAACTCAAATTATGAATTGTAAGAATCTGATTTTTTGCACTTTACTGTGCTTTGCTGTTGCGGTTCCAGACCTTCTGAGAGCTCAGTCTAAAGAATTTACCATAGAGGACGCTGTTTATCCGTACTCCAACAGAGATTTCATGTATGAGCGATTGACGAGTGTGTGTTGGATGCCTGTCTACGAGGGTTCTAAAAGTCCCACACTCACTTACGTAAAAGATAACAGCATATACGAAGCAGATGTTGCTAAGGGAAATACAGAAGAACTGATAAGTCTCGACCGCTTGAATCAAATATTTGAGAAAGAACAACTTCCTGAACTAAGAGTGATAAGCTACTTTAAATGCTTGTCGGGCAACGAATTACTACTAAGAAATAGGAAAAATTTTGTTCTTGTGAATATTTCTAACGATTTGGTGGAAGCCGTTTTAGAGACTTCCGAAAAGTCTGGTAATATAACCTTGTCGCCAAACGGAAGAGCAGTAGCGTATACAGAGGGAAATTCTTTATTCCTTTCTATGCCTATGAGAAAATCAATACCTATAGCAGTATCTAATGATGATAATATCATTTATGGGCAGACAGTGTCGCGAAGTGAATTTGGCATAACGGGAGGTATATTTTGGTCGCCACAGTCCTCGTATGTAGCTTTTTATGAGAAGGATGAGTCAGATGTCGCTGATTATCCTTTGGTAGACTATATGGCAGAGCCTATTGCAAAAGTCGAGAACGTAAAATATCCGATGGCGGGGCAAGCTAGTGAACACCTGCGACTTGGAGTTTTCGATGTTAAGTCAGGTGATGTGAAATATATGAATATCACTGGCGACTCTGAGCAGTATATAACTTCAGTGTCGTGGACTCCCGACGAGAAATACATTTTTGCAGGGATATTGAACAGAACGCAAACTCATTTGCAAATGAATAAATATGATGCGCAGACGGGAGAGTTTGTTCAAACTTTGTTTGAAGATAAATCAGGCACTTATGTTGAGCCTCAGCACTCATTAATCTTTGATGAACATTATACCGACAAAGCTTTTTATTTGTCGCGTAGAGATGGGTGGTTTCATATTTACGAATATGACTTGAATACATTGGAAGTTAGGCAGTTGACGCGAGGGGAATGGGAAGTGACAGATTTGTTGGGATTTACAGACGAGGGTAAATATCTAGTATTTCAGGCAACAAAAGAAAGTCCCTTGGAGCGGCATATATATAAGCTGAAAATGAAAAACAACAGTATTGAGAAGTTGTCATTGAGGGGGACTATGAACAATGCAAAAATCACTAGTGGCTTTAAAGATGAATACGCTTACGTAGAGTCATATAGCCCTGATGTCCCTTATGAGGCCTATTCTATTAGGCTAGACAGCAAGAAGCATAGTCAATATCTAAAAACAGACGACTTTCTGAAGGATTATAAAATTGGAGCAAACGAGCTTTTTACAATTAAAGCTGCAGACGGCAATACTGACCTGTGGTGTAGGATGATAAAACCTTATGATTTCGATGAGAATAAAAAATATCCAGTTATAGTTTATGTTTATGGAGGACCTCATGCACAGATGATTACCAAAGGCTATCGGAACTCTGTTAGAAGGTGGCAATATTACATGGCTAATCAGGGGTATATATTGTTCACTGTCGATAGTCGGGGCTCTGCTAATCGTGGGGCTGATTTTGAAACAGCTATTCATAAGCGCTTGGGTATTGAAGAAACAAAAGACCAGATGAAAGGAGTCGAATATTTAAAGGCTCTACCCTACGTTGATGCTGATAGGATAGGGGTGCATGGCTGGAGCTATGGCGGATTTATGACCTTGAATATGATGCTTCGTCAGCCCGAAATCTTTAAGGTAGGCGTAGCTGGAGGTCCAGTTGTCGATTGGCATAAATACGAGGTGATGTATGGCGAGCGCTACATGGGACAGGTGAGCGACAATGCCGATTGGTATAACAAAAACAATATGACCAAGCATGTCCATCGTTTGCAAGGTAAGCTTATGCTTATTCATGGGGCTCAGGACAATGTGGTGCTACCGCAGCATAGTATGCAGTTTTTGCGCGAATGTGTGAGGCAGGATAAACCTGTAGATTTTTTTACATATCCAGTTCACCCTCATAATGTTAGCGGGAAAGATAGAGTGCACTTAATGCAAAAGGTTACTGATTATTTCCTTGATAATCTATAATATCTAAGTCTCATTGAGAAAAGATATGGATGTTAAAACAAAAATACAGAGTGTTTGTTTAATCTTGTAATGTGGACCTAAAGACAGAACGTAAAGACTTCTTCGAGCTTGTGTACGAGCTTGTCAAGTGCATCCCTGAAGGAAGAGTAAGCTCATACGGAGCAATAGCAAAAGCTCTGGGAGTGGGGCAGTCGTCTCGGATGGTTGGGCAAGCACTGAAGAATAGTGCTGGCGATAGCGCCATCCCTGCACACAGAGTAGTGAATAGGATGGGTATATTGACTGGAAGACATTCTTTTAGCCCTCCAGAGCGGATGGAACAAAAGCTAGCATCTGAAGGGGTGGAAGTTAAGGATGATAGGGTAGTTCGCTTTAAAGAATTGTTCTGGGATCCTATGCAGATAGTGGAAAATTAACCCGAATTATGCAATGAAGCGACGTAGCGGGTGTTCAAAGCTAGATAGAGCCCGTCTATAAAGTCCAATATCTGCGTTATGCTCACTTTGCGAATTAGTCATTTATACAAGTAAACTCCCAATTCACAAAGTTTCACAAGCCTTGATATTTAACTTTATAGTTCAGACTCTCGACATTATGGACAGACACTAGATAAGATAAAACTTTTGGCTATTGAGGCATAGCATCGCTATGGTGAAGGAGATAAAAGTTGGCGAAGCGTTTATTTTGAAAAGATTGGAGTACATAGCAGGCGAGCTAGTGCATATTCTGGGTTAAAATTAACAAGCAGACTGGAATTACATAATAGGGGAATGTCGCATTAGAAATTATATAGACCATTAATCGAAGAAAATAAAAAATGAGCGAAAGAAAGATAATACTGCCAAAAAACGTCATGGATACGCTGAGAAGCGTAACGATGACAGAGGGTGAAAAGAATATTGTTGAATTGGAGATGGTTCAGGAGCTTAGAATAGTAGGGCAGAAAGTAAGTTTTTCCTTAGTATTTCAACGCTCGGATGAGCCAGATCAGAAAGAGTTGATAGAGACTTGCGAGAAGGCACTTACAAAGGAATATGGCGATATGGAACTTATTGTTACTCCCAAATATCTTCATAGTATGTCGCGCCCAATTTTGCCGAATGTAAAGAACATTATAGCCGTTGCGTCGGGCAAGGGTGGGGTTGGCAAATCTACTGTTTCGGTAAATTTGGCTGTAGCTCTTGCTAATACCGGAGCAAAGGTGGGACTTATAGATGCTGATATATTTGGACCATCGATACCTAAAATGTTTGGAGCTGAAAACGAGAAACCATCAAGTGTAGAGTTCGATGGCAAAAACTACATTGTTCCAGTAGAGAGGTACGGAGTCAAGATGCTATCTATAGGTTTTTTTGTAGAGCCACAGAGTGCACTTGTGTGGCGAGGTCCGATGGCATCAAATGCTCTTAAGCAACTTATTGTCGATGGCAATTGGGGTGAGCTTGACTACTTATTAATAGATTTGCCCCCAGGTACTAGCGATATTCATCTGACATTGATGCAGACAGTGCCCGTTACGGGAGCTGTTATTGTGAGCACTCCGCAGTCGGTGGCTTTAATAGATGTAGTAAAAGGGATAAATATGTTCCGTAGCGAGGGTGTGAACGTCCCTATTTTGGGACTAGTTGAAAATATGTCGTGGTTTACTCCAGCAGAGCTGCCTGACAATAAATATTATATATTTGGAAAAGAAGGTGCCAAGGAATTGGCAGAGAGGCTAGATATCAGCCTATTGGGACAACTGCCCTTAGTAATGGGAATTAGAGAAGGTGGCGACGATGGTATTCCAGTGTCAAGCAACGAGGAGTTGGTGTCCTATAAATACTTCGCAGAGCTGTCGCATAATCTTATAAAAGCCATCGACGAGAGAAATACGCTCTATGGGAAAACAGAAAAAATACATACAAAAAAGAAATAAAATGAACGAAGAAAGCATATTAAACCTATCGACACCAGCATTGCTCTTTTCAGCAATATCGCTGATTATGCTGGCATACACCAACAGATTCTTGGCATACGCTGCTCTTGTGCGCTCACTGTACGATAAATACATGAACAACCCAGAAGAGCACATACTATTGGCACAAATAGAAAACTTACAAAAGCGTTTGTTCCTCACAAGGGCTATGCAGATAAACGGTATCACAAGTCTTTTGCTGTGTGTGCTGACGATGTTCTTAATTTATGTAAATCATGTGGTGTGGGCAGAAGTTGTATTTGGTATAGCACTGATATTATTGATAATATCATTATCGCTCTTGATTAGAGAGATACAGATATCAGGGAAGTCCCTGAATTTGCAGTTGAAGAACCTGCGGAAGATGACATCGGAAAAATAAACAAGAGAATAGGAAATGCTTGTTAGCTGTAAGTTGTTTAGTGATTTTGTTCTTGCTTTTATAATCAGTGAGTATGGTCTCTCGCCACGTTCTACTGTGATTTCTTCTTTTTGCAGAGAGTTTTATTAATTTAGACTTGTGCTACTTAGGCATATTTCCTCGGATATTGAAACACGATGGAGGCGGTGGCTGCTAGTCCGATGAGTATGGGGTAATACAGGTTGGGTATGATTTGCATCGGGCTCACCTTTGCCAGACCAGCAGCAATGAGCACCTGCGCCCCGTAAGGGAGTAGCCCTTGAATGAAGCAAGGGAAGGTGTCGAGCAGACTGGCTACTTTGCGGTTGTCGAGCTCAAATTTATCGCTGATTTTCTTCGCTATCGGTCCGCATATGATGAGTGCTATGGTGTTGTTGGCAGTACAGAGGTTGGTGAAAGAGCTCAGCCCAGCTATGGCAAATTCTGCCGAGCGTTTCGAGTTGATGTTCCTCGTCATTTTCTCCATCAGCCAACTAATGCCGCCATTGTGGCGAATGAGTTCAAACATGCCGCCAGCCAAAAGCGATACGATAATCAGCTCCCCCATGTCGCTCACCACACCTTGGTTCATGGCACTCGTCCAGTCCCACAAGCTGAATCCGCCGGCGAGTAATCCCACTGCCCCCGATAGCAGAATGCCAAAGGCCAGCACCGTTATCACATTCATTCCGGCTAGAGCTGCTACTAGCACCGCCAAGTAGGGCAGTACCTTCAGCCAGTCTATTTCGCCGAAGCTCAAATTTAGCGTGCTTTCCACTGAAGTTCCCACATAAACATACCAGCCGAGTAGCAAGAGTGCGGCGGGCAGCACAATGCGGATATTCACCTTAAACTTATCCTTCATGCGGCAAGCTTGTGTGCGCGTGGCAACGATGGTGGTGTCGGAAATAAACGACAGGTTGTCGCCAAACATGGAGCCACCCACCACGATGCCTAAGAGAAAAGGTAAGCCCACCTCTAGCTGAGCTGACAGACCCACTGCAATAGGGGTGAGTGCCGCTATGGTGCCAGTAGATGTGCCCATGGCCATAGAAATGAAGCAGGCAGCTAGGAATATACTGGCGAGCATGGTGCTTTCTGGCAGCAGATAGAGCATCATGTCTACCGTGGCATCAACAGCGCCCATTGCTTTGGTGGTGCCAGCGAAAGCTCCTGCTAGAATGAAGATAATCACCATGAAAAGAATGGTTTCATTGGCAGCTCCTCGGCAGAAACGCATGATGCGGTCGTTGAGCTTCTTCTCCTTAGAATTTAAAATCGCCACTAGGGAGGCCACAATAAAGGCGATGGAAACAGGTAGCCGATAGATGTCGCCTGTGAAGGCATAAGTTAGTAAATACAACAAGATGAAAATGCCTAAGGGCAATAGTGCCCAAGCAGAAGATTGATGCCATTTGTGCAGGGAAGCCATAGGTAGAATTTTGAAGAATAAGCCAACAAAGCTACGAAAAAAGGCGATAGTTCTAGCTTCAAGTTGCTCATTTCGACGAATAGAATGAATGCATCTGCTTTATTTTATGTAAAAATAAGAATTGTTTTGTTTCTTATGGCACGATTGTTGTAATGCTTCTCCTTACGTAATTAATAGATATAGACATGAAAAATTTACTTTACACCACAATGATTTTACTGAGCCTAGGTTTGAGCTCTTGTAATAAAGATGAAGGCAATTCGCTAGGCGAATACGTGATTTCATCAGCAACATTCCACAGCCTCGATGCGGCTTATTATCTAACCAACGATAATGGGGAGACCCTCTGGCCAGCAGCTGGAGTGCTAAAACCAAAGGACATTGCCGACAAAGACCGCGTGATTGTGAACTACACCAAGCTAGGCAAAGACCCCGATGGGCAATATGACCAAGAGGTGAAGGTGAATGAAATTGGAAAAATGCTCACCAAAGATATGCTTATTTTCGATGAGAACACCACCGAGGAGGTGCGCGATTCGATAGGGAACTCCCCCGTGCGCATCAATGGAGCATGGATTGTAGACGACTACCTAACCGTTTCTTTCGAAATGCCCATAGCCTACACCACACATTTGGTGAATGTGGTGGAAGACCTCACTCTGGAGAAAACAGCCGATGGTGCTCGAATCTTAGAATTAAAACAAAACGATAACGAGCAGCCCTTAGTAGGCTATTGGAACTGGGGAATTGCCTCATTCGACATTTCAGCTCTGCAAGAGCAGGCTACCGACTCGATGCTTATTGCTCTTCAAGCCATCAATGCCGATGGCGATATGGTGAGCTATAAAGAAACCTTGAATTATAAGTTCGACGGCAGCTCAGAAACTCCTGCACCAGCTAATTTCAAAAAAGATAGCGATTTGGACATTCAATAGCGAAAACTCCTAAGCTGCCAGCATCTGAGTTGGCTCGCTTAAGTCCCCTTAAATCTCCTCGATTGGACATGAATAACAATGCCTAGTTGGGGATTTTTAATTCACTCCCCAATCAGACTCTTGCCATGTCGTGCAGAATTAGGGAAGTATGGTAACAAGATATTATCTACCCCCTCGCCAAGATATTTAAGGAAATTAGCTACTTTTGCCTTTCGATGAAACCAGACAGTATAGTCATATCAGCAGCCGACAGCCTAGCTCGGCAGCAAGCCATAGCCAAGTTACTCAGCGAGCAGCGAGCAGCAGGCGATTCGGCTGCAACTGCTAGCGATAGCATGCTGATGTTGAGCGATAGTTTTCCGACAGTTCCACCAAGCCAAGTGGTAAGTACACAGGTGGAGCAGCAAGTTTGGCCGATATCGCAGTTTGCCTACTTTGCTGAGCAAAAGCACACACTACCTGGCAGCCAGTTCATGCTGTATGTTGGTGTTTTTTTGCTAGCTACACTTGCCCTCTTGCGCTACGTTCACCGCAAAAGAATCAAGCAAGCATTTAAAGCTGGATTTAAAACAGCCTACGCCAGTCGCTTATTTCGAGAAACAAGCAGTCAGCGAAGCAGAGGTGGCGCATTTCTTCACCTGATATTCATTGGAAGTATCAGCATGCTCCTATACTACACGCTGCCCAACACTTTCTTTTCGGAACTGCCCATCCTGCGTTTCTTTTCCATTTGTATTGCTTCGGCAGCCTATTTCTATATAAAGAGTACAATCTATCATCTCGTTGGCTTGCTATCAGACATGCAGGAAGTGGCCGATGAATATGTCTTCCATGGGCAGATTTATAATCATATTTTGGGACTGGCACTCCTCCCGGTGGTTATTGTGCTATCTTTTCCACTGGTAGAGCAAGTGGCTGCCGTGAAGATAATCGGTTTCTTTTTGGTGTTTTTAGCGATAATTGCCCTAATAATCCGCACTTCAAAAATTTTAATGGGCACAGGGGTGTCTATTCTTTATTTGATTTTGTACCTTTGCACCCTTGAAATACTACCCATACTTTACATTTATAAGTTTCTGGCAAGCTGAAATTAATATGGGATTAAAATAAGATGTTTTGAAGATAAATAAAGTACTAGTTTCGCAACCTAAGCCATCATCGGATAAATCACCCTATTTTGATATGGCAAAGAAACTGAATGTTGACTTTGAATTTCACCCTTTTATACAAGTAGAAGGAGTGAGCTCTAAGGAATTTCGCCAAACGAGAATAAAAATTCAGGATCATCAGGCAGTGATTATGACCAGTAAGGCGTCTATCGACCACTTTTTTCGCATCTGCGAATTGCTCCGAGTGGTAGTGTCTGATGATATGAAATACTTCTGTGCATCAGAAAGTATCGCTGTCTATTTGCAAAAATACATCGTATATAGAAAACGAAAAATATTTTTTGCTAATGGCTCGATAACCCACTTGGTGGAGCTGCTCAAAAAAAGCAAAAAAGACCGAATACTCTTGCCTCTTTCCCATGTGCACAAAACCGATATACTTGATTTGCTCGATGCTGCATCATACAATTACACCAAGGCAATCTTATATCGCACCGTGAGCTGCAAGCTGACTAATATCAACATTAAAGATTTCGATATCTTGGTGTTCTTCAGCCCAGCAGGCATCACCTCTCTTCAAGAGAATTTTCCTAACTTTGAACAAGGAGACACCAAAATAGCCTGCTTTGGACCCACCACTGCCCAAGCGGTGCTCGATGCGGGATTGCGACTAGACATTCAAGCGCCAAACCCTCAGGCTCCATCAATGACTATGGCGTTGGAGCAATACATAGAAGACGTGAATGAATTAGGTTAATTGTTTAGGGTTTAATCGTTGAATTGACTTCGCACTATAGTTTAGGGTGTGAATTGACTCCGCACTCTACACCTCGCACCTCGCACTTGCTGCTTACTTTACCCATCACAAATCCCTATTTGTTTTCAGGCGAATATCATTTAAGAAGTGGAGAATCTTCTTCTCATTGTTTTTCTTGCAGAGCATCAGCACTGAGGGGGTGTCGACCACAATATAATCATTCACTCCATGAAGCACCACCAATCGGTCGGTTTCGGAGTGAATGATGTTTCGCTCCGCCTCATAGCAGTATATATCCTCTCCTCTTCTCACATTTTGGTTTTCATCTTTCTCCAGCTGGTAGTAGGCGTTGGTCCAAGTGCCGATGTCGCTCCAGCCAAAGTCGGCACACAAGGTGTAATTCTCGGTGATGCGCTCCAATATGGCGTAGTCGATAGAGATATTCGAGCATTCAGAATAAGCTTTCCGCACAAAGTCGCTTTCGCTCGATGTGCCGTATTTCTCTTGTCCTTTTTGGAAGAAGCTTTCGTGCATATCGGTTTGGTGTTTAGCATAGCCTTTTTCTAACCGCTCCATAGAGCTCACAATGATGCCTGTATTCCAGAAGAACTCTCCACTTTCGTAGAATATATTCGCCATTTCCTCGTTGGGTTTTTCGGTGAAAGTCTTCATAGAATAGACATTGGGGAGGTTTATCTCATCTACGGGGTCGCCCACCTGAATGTAGCCAAAGGAAGTTTCTGGACGAGTGGCAAGCGTGCCTAGGGAAAGAATGGTGCGATTTTCACGCACAAAGCGCAAAGCCGTTTCGAGCTGAAAGAAGAACTCCTGTTCGTGCAGAATGACTTGGTCGGCAGGAGTTATAATGAGGTTGGCTTTCGGGCATTTTTGTTTGATTTTACTTGCTGCATAGGCTATGCTTGGGGCGGTATTTCTCCTGATGGGCTCGAGCAGAATCTGCTGATCCGACAGTTCGGGTAGCTGCTCTTTCACCAAATGGTGGTGAGCTTCATTGACCACCACAATGATGTTTTCGGGCGGACAAACCTGCTTAAACCGGCGATAAGTCATTTGAATAAAGGTCTGCCCTATTCCTAATATGTCGAAAAATTGTTTTGGTCGCTCCGGATTGCTCAGCGGCCAAAATCGCCTGCCTAATCCTCCGGCGATGATAATACAATAGGTGTTTTGCATGGGTTCGATTCTTTAGTGCATCCCAAAGAAAGTAATAATTTAGGAATAAAACCAACGAAAAGGGGAGGCTTAAGATTTTTTTAGTCTGAATTGAAAAAGAATAGCAGGTGCGAAGAGCAATTTCCTGACTTCAACAATGCACCACCTAAACAGAGAGAAAGATGGGCTCTATGTCGTTTGCCGTGGTGAAACATATGGGCATATTGTAAATCCGCTCCCTCGTGGGTAGCCGATATGGCCAAAACCCTTGTTTTGTTGGGCTAGAACTGCTGACTACGGCGTTATGAGGCAGAATTTGGGTGTTATAATAAGTATGATGTCGGGTGTAAAGAATGAACAATTCAAGCCCCCTATGTGTTGATGTTTTTTGGAGAATTGTTTCTTCATTTTTATTTTTTCATTGATTTCTCCGAAAAGGAACGGTCTTTGCTAAGACCTAAAAACATGAAGTAATACAGCCGATATTGCAGAATTATTCTAACTTTGAAGCTATAATCTAATATTACCAATAGGCAGAATGTAAGCTTTTTAATGGTGCAAAAGGCAAACAAAAAGTAAACATCTTGTCGAAACAAAAAATTAATTATTTATTTACAAATTCATGAGAAAACTAATACCAGCGATTATCTTTTTTCTGCTCGGACTTTCGAGCTTTGCACAGTATCAGTTCACTGATTTAACACAAGATGTGCCAACCGACCCTGCCATCAGAACCGGAGTTCTTCCCAATGGCATCACTTATTACATCTTGCACAACGAGCACCCTAAAAATCAAGCCAGCTTCTACATCTATCAAAACGTAGGTGCTTGCTTGGAAACCGACGAGCAAGACGGACTAGCTCACTTCCTAGAGCACATGGCATTTAATGGCACGAACAACTTCCCTGGCAAAAACATGCTCAACATGCTGGAAAGAAACGGCATGAAGTTTGGGCGAGATATTAATGCCTACACCACTCGCAACGAAACCGTGTATAACCTAAGTAGAGTGCCAGTGAAACAAGAGGGCTTGGTAGACTCTTGCCTGCTTATTTTGCACGACTGGTGCGACAACCTCGAGCTCTCGGAAGCAGAAATCGATGCCGAGCGTGGTGTTATCTCTGAAGAGTGGAGAACACGTCGCGATGTGGGCTTTCGCACAAGAGAAAAAACAGGTCCACTGATGTATAATAATACCATCTATGCCTATCGCGATGTGATCGGCGATTTAGATGTGATCAAAAACTTTAAATATGATGCCCTGCGTTCGTTCTATCACGATTGGTATCGCACCGATTTGCAAGCTGTTGCCATAGTGGGCGATATTGATGTTGATGAAATCGAGCAAAAAGTAATCAAACTTTTCTCGGCCATTCCAGCCATCGAAAATCCTCAGCCAAGAAAAGATGTGGTAATCCCCGACAACAAAGAAACCGGCTACATGCAAGTAACCGACCCAGACTATAAAACCGTTTCGCTCAGCATAAGCGACCGTTTCGAGATACCCGAAGACAACAGCATACAAGCCCTTCGCGACCTCTACGTGCGCAGCTTCTTCACCTCAATTATCAGCCAACGGATAGCCGAAAAACGAAGAGAGAACAACGTGCCATTTATCGCCGGAAGAGTTGGGCCAGGCTTCGTGGAAAGAGGATACCAATCGTTTGAAGTGGCGGTGAGCGCTCGCCCCGACCGAGTAGCCAATGCCTTCGCCTCGGTATATGCCGAATTGCAACGCATCATCCAGTTTGGAGTAACCATAGGCGAGGTAGAACGCATAAAAGCCAACATGCTCATGTCGGCAGAAAATCGCTACAACAACCGCGACAAGATAGATTCTGATTCCTATGCGAAACAAATCAAATCGCTATACCTAGAAGATAGCCCCGTATTGTCGGCCGAATTCAACCTAGAGTTTACTCGCCAAGTGGTGCCTACCATCACAGCAGAGGAAGTGGGTGCTGTGGCAGCTAAATACTTCACCGGAAAAAATAGAAACTACATCGTAACTGGCCCTCCAGTAGATGGCGACTCTCTATATATCTCGAAAGCACAAATAGAAGAGGTGATGGAGAAAGTGGAAAAAGCTAAACTACAACCCTATGTAGATAAGGCGCTCGCCAATGAAAAACTGATGAGCACCACACCTGTTCCGGGTAAAATTATTGCAGAAAAGAAAAACGAGAAACTCAACGCTAAAGAATGGACCCTCTCAAACGGAGCCAAAGTGGTCTTCAAATACGATAGCTACAATAAAAACTCGGTGATGCTGCTTGCTAATAGCGAGGGCGGATCTTCGCAATATGGAATCGACGACATTCCATCATATAATGCCGCAGCAGCCTATGTAGAAAGCTATGGCATCGGCGAGCACGACCCCGACCAAATCAAACGAGTGCTAACCGGAAAATCAGTGAGCAACACCTATAAATTCGGCACCTATGGCGAGTCGGTGTCTTCTAACACCAACATGGGAGAAATTGAAACCATGATGCAACTCACCTACATGCGCTTCAGAGAACCTCGATTTGATGAAAAAATGTTTGACCGTTCGCAAAAACAGCGCAAAGACCGCATGAAGCTCATCCCTAAAACCTCTGATGCTCTCATTAAAGATACTATATCGACCATTGAAGCCAACGGAAACCCTCGTGCACTGAAATACGACGAGAAATACTTGGAGAACATGAAATTCGACCGCATGGTGGAAATATATAAAGAGCGCTTTGCTAACCCAGCCGACTTCACCTTCTTCATCGTGGGCGATGTGAATGAAGATACGATTAAAGGCTATGTGGAAAAATACATCGCCTCGATTGTGCCTACTAACAATATAAAAGAGAAGCAAGATTATCATGGCGACTACTTCCCCGAGGGAGAAAACGCACACCGCATCAAGATGAAAATGGAAGAACCTAAGGCAACGGTCATCATCAAGCAAAAGACCACACCGAAGTACTCTAGAAAAGCTAGCGTGTATCACAGCATCTTGGGCTCTATTCTCAACCTTCGATATACCGAAAATATCCGCGAGAAAGAAGGCGGAACTTATGGCGTGTCGGTTTCTGCCCGCTCTTATCGCTCGCCCAAAAGCGAACACCTCATGGCTATCAGCTTCAACTGCGACCCCGAAAAGGCCGACCACTTGAAATCATTGGTATACAAAGAGCTGGAAATAGCCAAAACCTCTGTTCGCCAAGACGACCTTGACAAAGTGTTGCTCAACATGAAGAAAAACAAAGAGGCACAGGTGAAAAATGCCGCCTACTGGATGAGCAAACTCACCACCTACTATCGTTTCAACGATGAGGGTATTGACACCGATGAATATATGGACATGCTCGATAATATCACCACTAAAGACATTCAGAAGGCAGCCAAACGCTTCCTTAAGAAATCAGATGTGCTTGAAATGATTATCCTTCCTAAATAATTTAAACCAATACAAAAAGCTGTCTTGCCCTAGTGCAGGACAGCTTTTTTTAGCTTCAACCTAAATCAAAAAAACTACGAACTAATTATTTTCACAAGAAAAACGCAACAACAACTTATTTTTGATTGGGTTTATTATCTTTGTGCATCTAATTACAATAAAATACCAAATTCATGAAGAAACTGATATTCTTATTCGCCCTCCTACTCGCCCAGTTCAATCTGTCGGCTCAAATATTAGAGCCAATAAAATGGACATTCAAGGCAGTAGAAAAAGGCGATGAAGTGGTGCTAAACTTCAAAGCTACCATCGATGGCGGTTGGCATCTCTATGATAGAAACCTGCCCGCCGATGGCCCCGTATCTACTGAATTTATTTTCGAAAATGAAGATGCTTTCGAGAAAATCGGCGACATGACCACTTCGCCTAAAGCCATCGATAAGCACGACGCTACTTTCGACATGCAATTGCGCTATTTCGAAAAGGAGGTTACCTTCTCGCAACGTGTGAAAATTAAAGATGCAAACATCAAAAGCATTGCTGGCTACGTAACTTTCATGTGCTGCGACGACGAACAGTGTCTGCCTCCTACCGATGTAGATTTCAACTTTGCGGTGTCGGCTCCCAAAGCGAAGCCCGCTGCCGAAGAAAAACTAACCAAAGCACCAGCTACAGCCGCAGTGGTTGCCACCAAAGCTCCGATAGCTGCCAGCACTACTAGCGCTAAAATCGAAGACACCCCAAAAGAAAAACCCACAACAAAAGAAGAGGCAAGCGAACCAAAAGAAGAAGCCACTGCCGCACAAGTAAAAGAAAGCATAACTGCCCAAAAGCTGGTGCCCGCTCAGCAAGTAGAACCCACCTCAAGCAAAGCAGCTATTGCCCCAGAAGAAGCAAAAAAAGAAACCAGCCTATGGAGCTTCTTCGTTCTTTCCTTCCTTGGCGGACTGCTAGCCATTGTTACTCCTTGTGTATTCCCCATGATTCCGATGACGGTATCGTTCTTCATGCACAGCGGAAAAAGCAAAGCGCAAAGCCGAATGCACGCCATTTTCTACGGCTTCTCTATTATCGCCATCTACACCATTATTGGTACATTAGTAGCTGTGTTCCTTGGCCCAGAAGTGGCCAATTGGCTAAGCACTCACTGGCTGCCAAACACCATTTTCTTCACCGTATTTATCGTGTTTGCCTTCTCTTTCTTTGGCATGTTTGAAATCACCCTGCCCAGTTCACTGGTGAACAAAAGCGACCAAGGAGTAGATAAAGGTGGCTTCCTAGGCGCATTTTTTATGGCACTAACCCTCGTGTTGGTGTCGTTCTCTTGCACCGGCCCTATTGTGGGTGCCATCTTGGTAGAATCTGCCGGCGGTGCGGTGTTGAAGCCTATCACTGGAATGCTTGGCTTCTCCTTAGCTTTCGCCTTGCCATTCACCCTGTTTGCCTTCTTCCCATCGTGGTTGAGCAACTTGCCTAAATCGGGCGGATGGCTCAACTCAGTGAAAGTGGTGCTTGGCTTCTTAGAATTGGCTTTGGGCTTGAAGTTCCTCAGCATAGCCGACCAAACCTACCACTGGGGCATCCTCGATAGAGAGGTCTACCTAGCCTTGTGGATTGTAATTTTCGCCTTAATGGGCTTCTACCTATTAGGTAAGTTGAAATTCGCACACGATAGCGATCTTAAATATGTAACAGTGCCTCGATTGGTACTCGCCATTGCCACCTTTAGCTTTGTAGTTTATATGGTGCCAGGCATGTTTGGAGCTCCTTTGAAAGCCATATCGGGCTACATGCCCCCAATGCACTCGCACGACTTCAACCTTCGGGAAGTGGTTAGAGAAGAAATCAAACTAAGTCCTAATGTAGCAGCTGGGAGTGGAACAGCTCGTATTCAAGAAGAGATAAAATATGGTGACTTCCTACACCTGCCTCATGGGCTCGATGGCTTCTTCGATTATGAACAAGGAATGGCCTTTGCCAAAGAACAAGGGAAGCCCGTATTCATCGACTTCACCGGTCATGGCTGTGTGAACTGTCGTGAAATGGAAGCCGCAGTATGGAGCGACCCTAGAGTGCTTAAAATTCTGAAAGAGGAATATGTGATTATTGCACTTTATGTGGATGACAAAACCGACTTACCCGAAGAGGAATGGGTGACATCAACCTATGACGGTAAGGTGAAAAAGACTTTGGGTAAGAAATATGCCGACTTCCAAATAGCCTGCTATAATGTGAATGCTCAACCCTATTACGTGTTGCTCGACAATGAAGGAAAGAAGCTCACCCTGCCTAAAGCATACGACCTTGACCCGAACAATTTTGTGACTTTCTTGGAAGATGGCTTATCCGCATATAAGAAGAGATAGAGGAGAAATCCCCCCTCAGTTTAATAAGTCCCGGCTAACCTACCCTTTCGATAAGTTAGTCGGTTCTTTTTTCGCTGCTCAAGAAGCAATGCACTTGGTTCTCAAAATCTACCTCAAGCCACCTGCTGCACAGCTTCATCCTGTCAACAAGGCGCATTCAATGCGCCTTCTACTAGTTAAAACCCTTGTTTTATTGGGCAAAGAATTGCTCGCTACCGTGACATGACGCAGAATTTGGGTGCAAATAAATAATATTTCCTATCTTTGTAAGGCAAACCACAATAAAAACTTGTCATGCTAAAAGATAGATACATCAATCCGCTTACCGACTATGGCTTCAAGAAGCTATTTGGCACAGAGGTGAACAAGGACCTGCTGATTGATTTTTTGAACCAAATACTACCTGAACATCATCGAGTCAGTAATTTGAGCTACCTGCAAAATGAGCGTATGCCAAGCGCAGAGGTTGACAGGAAAGCGGTATTTGATATTTATTGCGAAAGCGAGTCGGGCGAGAAGTTCATTGTAGAA
>JBKECH010000021.1:0-11524 GCA_047974415.1 Bacteroidales bacterium
ACAATTGCATCTGGTTTCAAGCTCTATTCCCGAAAGCTTTAAACTTAATTACTATTGTTTTGGCAGGTTTTCTGACTTGCTTCCTCTTCGAGCGTCCTTCCCATTCCTTGCGGAACAGTGGTTTGCGTATTGCTCGAAGACTTTGGGTGAAGCTTACAGCAGCGGGTCTGTTCAGGATTTACACCTGATTCCCTTTTAACCAAACTTCCCGACAGGGAATGTTCGGCACCAAAATCAAGGGCAAAGATAGGGAGATAATTTTTACTCCCAATGCAAAATGCTTTTTTTTGCTGTTGTGGGATAATTTAGAGCTGGTCTAAAAATGAGGGGTTGAAGGGGATGGGGCTGAGCAAGCTGTTCGTATTTTGGCATCTGTTCAGCTAGGTGCTTTTGATGTGCAGTAATGGCAGCCTAGGAATTTCAAGCAGCATAGATATCTGGCATGCGTTTACCAGTGGGTTGGGAAATCAATAAAAAAGCAGGAAAAATTGGGTGATTTCAAATTTACAATTACTTTTGCCTGCCATAAAGTTGAGTTAATAGCCAAATTCCGCATCGCATTGTAACGACACATTGAATACGTCTTATTTTGAAGAGATGGGGCCGCCCAGTAGGTGATGTGACGCTGATTTGGGTTTTTATTATTTGCAAAAGATGAAGACAATAAAGAGCGACAATCAATTATGGGTTCTCATCGCTGCTGGTGATGAGGGGGCTTTTAGTGTAGTCTTCGATCGATATTTTCATTCTTTGGCGAAATATGCCTACACCATAGTTAACAAGACGGAGGTGGCGGAAGATATTGTTTCCGAAGTTTTTGTAAAATTGTGGCTTAGTCGCATGGAAATCCAAATTAAGACCAGCCTGAAGTCATATCTTTTCGTTTCTGCTAGAAATAAGGCTCTAAATCATCGGAGAGATGAGGTGCGCAAGTGCGAGTTAGAGGAATTGAGCGAACAAGAGGCGCTGTCTTCAGAGTCGGCCGACCACCAGTTAACTCAAGCTGAAGTGCTAGAGGAATTTCAGCAAATACTTCACACGCTTTCCCCGCAGCAGCGCATCATTCTTCAGCTTCAAAAAATAGATGGTTTAAGCCAAGCTGAAGTGGCTGAGCGGCTTTCTATATCAATAAAAACGGTGCAAAATCACACCAGCCTAGCCCTGAAGCAAGTGGCAGAAGGAATGGCTTTGAAACGGTTTAATCTGCAGCTATTGCTGGTTTTGTTTTTGGCTTGTTAGCTCCAAAAAAAGGGTTCTAGTTGCAGGTAGTAAGTTCTTTAAGCTTGACTCTCCATTTGCATTAATAGTGTGCCATGCTGCTGCTTTTAAGTTATCTTGCGGTGAAGCACTTTTATTTCAAAACTACCCTTCCTGCACCTTGCGGTGAAGCATTTTTTGGTTCTATGTCGTTTGCAATGGGGGAATACACACTGGAGACAAATACTTTTTAAGTATTCCAAATTCTTGCTTCAATCTAAATCAAAAACTTTAACCCTACTCGCCGAGCGCGGACTTCAAAATGTTAATGATTTTAACCTAGTTACCTTGCGCCGCTATGGTAGAAGAAGCAAAAGCTATTGTAGGGATGCCCCTCGTGGGCACCCGATTTGTTTTGAAGGAATGAAGCTGCGCAGTAAGAGATATGACGCAGATGCCTGAGCTAGGTGTAGTAGATAGAGAACTATCGCCTAATGCTACGAAAAAGTTAAGCAAAATTGAAATTTTAACACTTTCGACTGGGAAGATGTGCCAATTTTCGTGTCATAGAAGTATAAAAGAAAAAAATGCAGCAATTCAATTACAAGCGAACCCGCAACAAGATTATCTCCGAGATCCAAAAACAGGAGCCAGCTTTCACCATGGGGAAAGCCGCAAGAAACCCGATGGCAAGGTGGCTTTCGACGCCTAGTCGTGTGGCAGCAGTAGCAATTATTTTACTTACCTGTGCAGGGGGCCTATACTTCCATCACCATCAATATGGAGAACGAAATTTGCCAGCTCCTGAGTTGGTATATAAAGAATATGCCACAAAAGCTGGTGAAAATATTGAAGTAACACTAGCTGACGGCTCCATAATTCGCCTAAATGGAGGCTCCACGCTTCGTTTTTTAGCGCATTTCACCGATAAGCAAAGAGAGGTTTTTCTTTCTGGAGAGGCTTATTGCGAAATTGCAAAAGACAAAGAGCGTCCGTTTTTGGTAACTATGGATGATTACCATGTACAAGTGTTTGGAACCACGTTTAATGTGAACGCTTATCCAGGCGATGAGGAGCTTTCGGTGGCCTTGGTAGAAGGGAGCGTGAGCGTTTTGAAAGAGGCGGGCGATAATATTCTTTTAGAGCCGGGCAAGAAGGTGGCATTTCAGCGAGCTACGGGCAATTATACTAAAGGTGAGTTTTGCTTTGAAGAGGAATTGGGCTGGAAAGACAAGGTGTTTCGATTTAGAAATACGCCACTCCCAGAAGTGTATCAGCAGCTTCATCATCGCTATGGGGTGAGCTTTGAAGCAGGGGGGCTCGACGTGTCAGACATTCGAATCAATGCCAGTTTCAACGACACGCCTTTTTCAACCATCATAACAGCTTTGGAGGAAGCAACAGAGTTGTCACACCAAGTTTTGGAAGGTAAACGAATCATAGTAACAGCCGCAAAATAAAGAACTCATCGAAACAATTTCGCTTAAAATACGAATGCCCATGAAATAAACCTTACGTCTAGAAGTTTCACTACGCATGAAACAAAAAGTCCTCCTAATTTGAGAAAGTACCAGTTTCGCAAATTAAACAGAGGACTAAAAGTATAATTAAAACTCAAACGAATTAATTACAGTATTCAAAAGTATGAAAAAACTTAGAATTAGACTATACTTAGCTATGTCATTTAGTACTATCTTAATAAACCTAGTGTTTATTGGCTCGCTTCTAGCCGCCACACCAGGAGAGGCTCAAAACATAGAGCAAGTAAAGGTAAACATAGCGGTGAAAACATACACCTTAAAAGAGTTCTTCTCTGAAGTAGAGCAAAAATCAGCCTTTAGCTTTGTTTATTTAGAGGGAGAAATTGACTTAAACAAATCAGTGACAATTTCAAACCAAGCCGAAAATTTTAAAGATTTATTGCAAGAGGTAGCTACCGAACAAAACTTGCTGTTTAAAGTGGTGGAAGATGTGATTGTGGTGAAAAACGCAGAAAAGAACAAAGCCACCGTTGTTCAGCAAAAAGTGGGGAAACCCATCTCGGGAGTGGTGAGGGATGATAAGGGGCAGCCTATTCCAGGGGTTACCGTAGTTATTAAGGGCACCACCCAAGGCACCCTCACCGACATCAACGGCAAGTTCCTTCTTTCCGAAGTGCCCACCGATGCCGTGCTGGCTTTCTCCTTTGTGGGCATGCAGAGCCAAGAAGTGAAGGCTGCCGGAAAATCAACCCTCGATATCCGAATGAAAGCCGATGCCATTGGGCTCGATGAGGTGGTGGCTGTGGGGTATGGGACAGTAAAAAAGGAAGACATAACAGGTTCTGTCGCTGTTGTTAGTAACGATGATATTGATAATGTGCCTGCAGTAAATGTTCAAGAATCTCTTGTAGGAAAAGTGGCAGGTGCTTTTGTTACTCCTTCTCAAGGAGCAAATCCTAGTGGTGGAATTAGTATTCGTATTCGAGGAACAAACTCTCTTAATGAATCGGCAAACAGCCCATTGTATGTTGTAGATGGAGTGCCAATGATGGGAGATTTGGTAGGAGTATCTTTAGATCCTCAGAATATTGAATCAATATCAGTCCTAAAGGATGCTTCATCAACAGCAATTTATGGAGCAAGAGCTGCTGCTGGAGTTATTTTGGTTACTACGAAAAGTGGTAAAATCGGGAAAAGACAAATAAATGCATCAATAGAAACAGGAGTACAGACTCCATCGAATTATTATGATGTGATAAACGGATGTGAATTTTATGATCTTTTTGAAAAAGCTTGGGATCAATATGAGTATTTCAATCCAGGACAAGATAGAAATACAAAAAAAGGCTACACTGACTTCTATACTCCTGCAGTTTGGGATGTAGAAAATCAACGACCTCTGCATGATGTTGAATGGCAAAAAACCCTACTGAATGAAACTGCTAGATGGAATAAATACTCTGTTTCATTTTCGGGAGGAGAAGAGCGATTCGACTATTACCTAAATGTAAGTAAGGAGGATAGAGAAGGGATATTTTACAATACATTCTTTGACCGATTATCGGTGAATGGTAAATTCAGCTTTAAGCAGAGTAAGAAAATAAAGACCGGTATGACTGTGAACTTTGCATATACCGAAAAGGCTGGTAATTCGGGTTTGAATAATGAATTTGGCAGTTATATGCCAACTGTGTACAAGCCTCAAATTATTCCAATGTATCATCCCGGAACTTCAGACTATGTGTATGCTAGTCAAGAATGGAAAGTAAACCCAGACTATAATATTGCACCATATAGAACAGCAGGATATGTTGCCAATAACACGATGTATGATAATGTTACACAAAGTAATGTTGGAGATAATTCATCTACTCTTATTAATATGTATTTGGAGTATAGGCCAATTAAAGAATTATCATTCCGAACTAATGTTTCAGGAGATTTTGGTTCGGGACAAACCAAGAACATACAATACCTAAGACCAGCAATGCACCTTGATGTAAATACTCCAAATGATATTGATGATGTATCAACTTCCGTGTGGTTTGGCAAAAGGAAAAGCTTTGTGCTTAATGAAATTGTAACCTATACCAAAGCACTTAATGAGGTGCATAATTTAGACCTCACAGGAGTTTTTGAGATACAGTCATCATATTCAGATCAATTATCAGTAACTGCATCGGGTAGTACCGATAACGATTTGGATCAGATATCAAATCAACCTACTGATGATGTATACTCCCCAAATGGTAATTTGATTAATAAACGTAGTTTTGGAGGAGCTCCTTATGGGAGAACAAGGTTGGCGTCTTATATGGCAAGGTTGTCGTATAACTATGATAGGAGGTACTTTATAACAGGGACAATCAGAACAGATGGGTCATCTAAGTTTGCAATAGGGAATAAATGGGGAACATTCGGAGCTGTAGCGGCGAGTTGGCACGTTCATAATGAAGACTTTTTCAATAAAGACTCTCGTATATTCTCGTCAATCAAACCTCGTATTTCATACGGAACTTCGGGTAATCAAGCATCTGTTTCAAATTTTTTATACATACCTAATGTTTCTCAAAACACAGGAGTTTATGGGAATATACTAAACCCAGGTAATCTTGCAAACGCTTCTCTGACTTGGGAAACAGTTAGGCAGTTTAATGCCGGCTTAGACTTTGGATTATTCTCGAACAGACTAAATATTGTAACAGATTTTTATATAAAGACAAGTGTTGATATGCTGGGGAATGTTCCAATTCCAATTTCATCTGGATATGGCTCTGTGAGAGGAAATTTAGGAAGTATTGAAAATAAGGGATTTGAATTGTCTATTAACTCGGTAAATATTGACAAGAATGATTTCACTTGGACAACAGATTTCACTTTCTCATTGAATAGAAATAAAATTCTAGATTTAGGAGAAAATCCGGATGGCTCTAAGATTGATGAAGTAATTGATGGTAAATTTATAAGAAAAGTTGGAGCTCCGGTGTCTAACTTCTATCTATATAGTTACGATGGTGTTTGGCAACTTGGACAAGAAGATGATATCTATGGTCCTACAGGTCATAATCAAGTTGGTTTATTCAGAGTAAAAGATCGTCAAGCAGAAGGAGAAGAAGGTTATAAAGTCATAAATGTGGATGATAGAAGAGTATTTGGAACACCGCTTCCTACGTTTTTTGGAGGTTTCACAAATATATTTAGATATAAGAACCTAAGCTTGACAGCGGTTTGCACATATACCGTAGGAAACAAACTGTTTAATGGAACAAAAATGAAATTGCAGGCAGGACATAGGTTTCAAAATGCAGACAGAGATTTCTATAATAACCACTGGTCTCCAACGAATCCGACAAATGACTATCAAAAGCTATCAACTTTTACAAGTAATAATACTTATCAGCAAAATGCTAATATTTCGTCGAATAATGACCATTGGGTTGAGGATGCTTCATACGTAAGGCTTAATAATTTGAGATTGAATTATATGTTTAGCCGTAATTTATGTTCTAAAATTGGTCTTGCTAATCTGAGCGTTTCTGTTCAAGCTACCAATTTATTTACAATTACAAAATATAGTGGATTAGACCCAGCAGCAGATAGTGGATTCTCAAGTGGAAGCTCATCACGAAGAGGTATAGATATTGGTGGGTATCCTCCTGCACGAACATATATGATGAGTTTAAAAGTTGGAATTTAAAAAAAATAGTACCATGGCTAAAATATATATTTATATAACAATTATTATATTGCCTCTAACATCATGTAATTCATGGTTAGAACTCGAACCCGTAGGGTCTAAAAATACAAATAATTATATTGGCGATTATTCATCAGCAGTGTCAGCCTATAATGGAGTTCATCAGACATTCTTAAATTTGTATAGTGCAGGCTACCCCGCAATGCTTGATGTTATAAGTGATGATAGCTTTACGATATCTGTTGCCGATGGACCTTTTTTTAAAACTGTAGATAGATTACAGATGTCCGAAGGAATAGGCAGTGAGTATTATGGAAGCTTGTATAACGGAATATCTAAAATAAACACGGCACTGAATACAATAGAAAATGCAGAGATTACCTTAGAAGAAATAGAAAAGATAGATGTTATTCGAGGGCAAATGTTATTTATGCGAGGTTATTTTTATTTTACTTTAGTTAGATTATATGGACAGGTTCCGATTGTACCATTTGTAGAGAATGTTGAGGGCTCAAAACATCCAAGAGCTAGCTTTGAAACATTATATACAGAAATTGAACAGAATTTAACTGCAGCACGAGATATTTTACCAGAAAAGCTGAATGGAACATTAGGGCTAGAGTATGGCAAACCACATAAAGCTGCTGCTATAATGGCGCTAACGGATTTCTACATCTACTTCGAAAAATGGCAAAAGGCAAGAGATGAGGTTAAGAAAATAACAGGGAATGGAAGTTTTACTAAAATAGAATATCAAACAATCTTTAATCAAGAGGATGATAATCTAGGCATTGAATATTCAGATGAATATAATAAAGAAGTAATTTTCGATGCTTACTATGACTTGTTGGGTACTCAAGGATTTACATGGAGGATGACGCCTATGGGAAGAAATGTAAATCGTTCTGGGTACGAACTTGCAGTAGGCGGATATTGCACTGATAACAGTCTAAATCCTCATAATCCGGAGGATGAATTATCTGCATATAAAGGTGAAAATGGAGGATTGGGTATCGTTGATGAATTTGAGGTAGGTGATATTAGAGTAAGCACGCTATTTTGGCAAGATAATGTAACATCTCCCGATGTTAGTGGATACTATGGTTGCATAAAATACGATTGTGCTTCTTATGGGGCCGGAAATTCAACTTTAAATTACCCTGTGTACCGTTATTCTGAGGCACTATTGTGGCTGGCAGAAGCAGAAAATGAGCTAAATAATTCTTCAGAAGCAAAACGCATCATCGATGAGGAGATCAGAGCTAAGGCAGGACTTCCTAATTGCACGGCAAATGATAAAGAAAGCCTGAGGGTAGCTATCCTTAAGGAACGCCGCATTGAGTTAGCTTTTGAGGCAAAGCGCTTTTTCGACTTAAATAGGATGGGGCTAGCAAAAGAATATTTAGAAGATAAACAGCATGGAGTGCAATCCGGAGGTATATCACTACACATGATTAACAACCCTATTACAGGGAAAGATAACTTTGTATTCCCAATCCCATTGAATGAAATCAATGGCAATCCACATATCGGGTCTAATAATCCGGGATACTAATAGAGTAGTTATAGATATGAAGTTTATTTATTTCGTGCTTGTGGTGTTCTGTTTTCAGAACACTGCTTGCACTACTTCTAACGAATCAAGTTCAGCTCTTACTGAGGTTAATAACACCAAACCTAGAGTTGATAAACAAGGAAATATTCTAGATGCACATGATGGCATTATATTGCAAGATGGAAACACGTTCTATTTATATGGAACGGCCTATGGCAGGACTACAGGATTTACACGTGCAAATAAATATGTTTGCTACAGCTCAAAGAACCTGAAAGATTGGGATTTTGAAGGTGATATTATGCCCGAAAGTCCATCAGGGATTTATTATAGACCTCGTGTAATCTTTAATGAAAAACTAAATAAGTATATCCTTTGGTATAATTGGTATCCGCAGTTGTGGGATGGGAGGTTTGGTGTGGCTATGTCAGATAAGCCTATAGGTCCATTCGAGATTGTAAATACTGATGTAAAGGTAGCAAACTCTCATTTGGGAGTAGGTGATTTTGGATTGTTCAAAGATGATGATGGAACTGCATATATAGTGTACAACACTATACAAGGGCATAAAAATTCGGTTGAGAAATTAAACTCGGATTATTTGAACTCTAGTATGGAAAATGGAGGATTTATAGCTGAACGATGTGAGGCGGGAAGTATATTTAAACGTGAAGGAAAATATTATCTACTTACAGATTTTACGTGTTGCTTTTGCACACAAGGGTCAGGCGCCAGAGTTTACGTTTCTGATAATCCACTTTCGGGATATGAATTCAAAGGTAATATCAATCGATATTTCGGAGAGAATGCTCCTATCTTGCAAGATGGTGATATGAGTCCTAACTTATACTATACTATCAAGTCGGAAAACGATAATAAAGGTGCAAAGGAGCTTATCCTAGTTTTTGATGGACAGACTAAAATTGATAAACTTGATATTTGGCAATTCACCGGAAATCGTTGGGGGATGTGTGGAGATACATTGGCTAGTGAAACACATACTCCGATTGTGAAACCGAAATTTAATTTGTACGCAAAAAAACATGACAGCTGGGAGACTATAGAAACCAAAGTTGATTATAATGAGATCGCCTTGCGTAATGTTATTAGTATGAGATTTAAGAAACAAACTATTAGAGAGCTTAAAGTAGAAATAGCTAATTACAATACGAATAATGGCTTATTCGTTAATGAAGTTGAGGTATTCTTCCAAAATAAACCTAGCAATACAACTCACAAAACATATGTGTGTAACAAAGGGACTTATGGGACGCCAATAATTCCTGCTCAGCAGTCAGATGTTATGACAATTAAAAGAAATGGCGAGAATGCATATATATGGATTGGCGATTTATGGGGTTCTGCATCAGATAACATTAAAGGGCATGATTATATGTACTGGAGTAAACCTTTAGAGTTTTCTGAAAATGGAAACATTCTATCTTTAGAATGGACTGATGAATGGAGTTTAGATCTTTAATAAATTGTATAGATCAAAAATAAATGTAATATGAGAAATATAATAATCATGATAGTGATGGTATTTATATCATCAATAGCTATTGCTCAAAAGAAGAATGTTATTGTGATAATGACAGATCAACAGGGTGTTAATATGATGAGCTGCACTGGAAATAAATGGGTAAACACGCCAAACTTAGATAAATTAGCTAGTAAAGGGGTTCGTTTTGAGAATACGTCGCCTACGAATCCGGTGTGTGTGCCGTCTCGGTTTAGCTTTCAAACGGGCAAGTATCCATCTGCGATAGGAATGAGGCATAACGATAGTAAAATTAATAGAGATGCTCACGATCAAATAATTAATGATGCTATGGGCAATGTTTTCAAACGAGCAGGCTATGACACTTACTATGGAGGAAAGGTTCATTTTCCTACATCATATGATAACGCAAGTAATTATGGATATGAGATGTTGACTTCGGACTATAGAGACGAGCTGGCTGATAAAAGTGCTGAGTTCATAAAGAATCGCTCAAAAGAGGATAAGCCCTTTTTACTGTTCCTATCTTTCATGAATCCTCATGATATTTGCTATTTAGGGCTTAGAGAAATGCTCCCAGGATCTTGGTATGACACACACACACCAAAACCTTTATTAGACTTGGTAGATAAAAAAGAAATTATGGTGTCTGACCTTAAAGGAGAATTGCCTCCAATTCCGGATAATTTTGGCATAACAGAAGGTGAGCCAACAGGAAATCAAGAATTGTTAAAAATTAGGAAGTATCGTCAGATGCTCAGAGAAAATTGGACAGAAGATGATTGGAGATTCCATAAGTGGGCTTATGCAAAACTCACAGAAAGAGCAGACTCTCTTATCGGGGTATTCCTAAATGGGTTTTATGGCTCGGAGGTGGCAGAAAATACAGTTGTTATTTTCACTTCAGACCATGGCGACTTGGATGGAGCTCATAAATTAGAACATAAGTCATTTTTTTATGAAGAATCTATAAAGGTTCCGATGATTGTTGCTGGTAAGGATATCAAACAAGGAATTGTAGGGGAAGATGTGATGATAAATAATGGTTTGGATTTGTTGCCGACAGCATGTGATTTAGCAGGCATCAATGCACCATCGCATTTGGAAGGAGAGTCATTTGCTCCACTTGTAGAACAAGGGCTTGAAGGGAAATATTCTGCACGCAAACACTTGGTAATAGAGAATCAAGTCGGTTTTATGATTATGGACGGAAGATACAAATATCAGAAATTTGATGGTTCAGACGGCAATGGAGGAGATATGCTTTTTGATTTACAAGAAGACCCAGGAGAAATGAAAAATGTTGTTGAAGATGATAAATATAAAAAGCTTGTCAAGAATATGAATCGCTTGTTAGAAAAACATACAAAGAAAATCAAGAATGACTATTCTATGTAGAAATATCATAGTAGTTTTTATTTTGGTTTCAAGTTTTACTTGTTCTAATCGCATAGAATCACCTCTAAATATAATTGTATTGCTGGCAGATGATTTAAGATATGATGCTTTATCTTGTACAGGGAATGATTATATCAAAACGCCTAACATTGATGGATTAGCTTCCAAAGGATGTCTTTTTACAAATGCTTTTGTAACAACTTCTATATGCTCGGTGAGTAGAGCTAGTATACTTACAGGGCAGTATGCTAGACGGCATGGGATTTTTGGTTTTGATAAGTCTCTTACAGATGAGCAGTTATCAGAGTCATACCCAATCTTATTGAAAAATAGTGGTTATGCAATAGGCTTTGTTGGTAAATATGGACTTGGGGGTAAATTGCCGTCGGATGATTTTGATTACTGGAAGGGTTATTCCGGTCAAGGAGTTTATCAAGCTACAGATGTGAATGAACAGCCAATTCATCTTACCAAACTAATGGCTAATGAAGCTAGTAAGTTTATAGAAAAATATGGAGATGGAGAAAAACCATTTTGTTTATCTGTGAGCTTTAAGGCTCCGCATGTACAAGAAGACCAGAACTCACAAACTCCGACTTTTCCATTTGATACTGAGTATGCAAATATATTGTCAGATGCCCAAATAAATCGTCCGACTTCTTATGTTGATACTGGATTTCCGGATCTGTTTATTC